>NZ_SRRY01000001.1:2492500-2795000 GCF_004792295.1 Pseudoalteromonas sp. MEBiC 03607 | reverse complement strand
ATGTATGAGTGGTAGGGGAGCGTTCTGTAAGCCGTTGAAGGTGTACCGGGAGGTATGCTGGAGGTATCAGAAGTGCGAATGCTGACATGAGTAACGATAATGCGGGTGAAAAACCCGCACGCCGGAAGACCAAGGGTTCCTATCCCATGTTAATCAGGGTAGGGTAAGTCGACCCCTAAGGCGAGGCCGAAAGGCGTAGTCGATGGGAAACGGGTTAATATTCCCGTACTTGGTATAATTGCGATGGGGGGACGGAGCAGGCTAAACAAGCATGGCGTTGGTTGTCCATGTGAAAGTGAGTAGGTTGGTGACTTAGGAAAATCCGGGTCGCTAAGACTGAGACACGAGACGAGCACCCAAGGGTGTGAAGTTGTTGATGCCATACTTCCAGGAAAAGCCTCTAAGCTTCAGATTATACCGAATCGTACCCCAAACCGACACAGGTGGTCAGGTAGAGAATACTAAGGCGCTTGAGAGAACTCGGGTGAAGGAACTAGGCAAAATCGTACCGTAACTTCGGGAGAAGGTACGCTCCTATCTGTGATGAGACTTGCTCTCTAAGCGGACGGGAGCCGCAGTGACCAGGTGGCTGGGACTGTTTATTAAAAACACAGCACTGTGCAAAATCGCAAGATGACGTATACGGTGTGACACCTGCCCGGTGCCGGAAGGTTAATTGATGGGGTTAGTTTTTGGACGAAGCTCTTGATCGAAGCCCCGGTAAACGGCGGCCGTAACTATAACGGTCCTAAGGTAGCGAAATTCCTTGTCGGGTAAGTTCCGACCTGCACGAATGGTGTAACCATGGCCACGCTGTCTCCACCCGAGACTCAGTGAAATTGAAATCGCAGTGAAGATGCTGTGTACCCGCGGCTAGACGGAAAGACCCCGTGAACCTTTACTACAGCTTGGCACTGAACATTGACCCTACATGTGTAGGATAGGTGGGAGGCTTTGAAGCAGAGACGCTAGTCTTTGTGGAGCCGTCCTTGAAATACCACCCTTGTAGTGTTGATGTTCTAACGTTGGCCCCTAATCGGGGTTACGGACAGTGCCTGGTGGGTAGTTTGACTGGGGCGGTCTCCTCCCAAAGAGTAACGGAGGAGCACGAAGGTTGGCTAAGTACGGTCGGACATCGTACGGTTAGTGTAATGGTAGAAGCCAGCTTAACTGCGAGACAGACACGTCGAGCAGGTACGAAAGTAGGTCATAGTGATCCGGTGGTTCTGAATGGAAGGGCCATCGCTCAACGGATAAAAGGTACTCCGGGGATAACAGGCTGATACCGCCCAAGAGTTCATATCGACGGCGGTGTTTGGCACCTCGATGTCGGCTCATCACATCCTGGGGCTGAAGTCGGTCCCAAGGGTATGGCTGTTCGCCATTTAAAGTGGTACGCGAGCTGGGTTTAGAACGTCGTGAGACAGTTCGGTCCCTATCTGCCGTGGGCGTTTGAGAATTGAGAGGGGTTGCTCCTAGTACGAGAGGACCGGAGTGAACGAACCGCTGGTGTTCGGGTTGTCATGCCAATGGCACTGCCCGGTAGCTACGTTCGGAACTGATAAGCGCTGAAAGCATCTAAGCGCGAAGCAGGCCTCGAGATGAGTTCTCACTAGACTTTTAAAGTCTCTGAAGGGCCGTTGAAGACTACAACGTTGATAGGCAGGGTGTGGAAGTGGTGCGAGCCATTAAGCTAACCTGTACTAATTACCCGTGAGGCTTAACCATACAACGCCAAACGCGTTTTGTGACAGCGTAACAGACAGAAGTTAAGAAACTAAAGTAGACATTTACTTGATATCAGAATTCCAGATTTTAGTTAATTGCCAAGGCGATTAACAAACCAAATTTGCTTGGTGACAATAGCGTTTTGGACCCACCTGACCCCATGCCGAACTCAGTAGTGAAACGAAACAGCGCCGATGATAGTGTGGCATTTGCCATGTGAAAGTAGGACATCGCCAGGCTCCAAATTAGAGAAAGCCCGATTCGAAAGAGTCGGGCTTTTTTGCGTTTAAGCTATCCACACAACGTGCCTTATTCATTCTTTAGCTAGGTTGGGCTGGCTTCAAACGTTACTCTCGCTACTCGCTAACTAACTCATCATTCACTCATCTCCCGTTCATTAAATTAACTTTGCTTTGTTTATGGCTTTGATTTAGGATCAAACCAGTTTAAAAGCAAGAATTAATGGCCTGTGTCTAGATTACTTATTTGTTTATTATTATTTTTTTCTAGTGTTTCAACTTTTGCAGTTGAGGTGACTAATCTATACCAAGATACTCTGAAAGTTGCTGATAAATCACGAGATGCTCGATTAGCTGCTAGTCGTGAAGCACTTCTTAATGTATTGGTTAAAGTGACGGGTGATACATCAGCAGATCAAAATCCTGTTGCCAAAGAGCGTACCCGCGACATTTCAGACTATATGCTTAAGTTTGAATATGATGAAAAGCCAGATGGTACTTTGAACTTGGTTGTTAAGTTTGAAGCTAATAAAATTAATGCACTAATAAAGGATTTAAATCTGCCTTTATGGGGAACACGACGCCCGCTAGTAGCTATCTGGTTAGCTATAGAAGATAATTGGCGACGTGAGCTCGTTACGCAAGAAAGTTACCCACAACTTGAGCAGTTAATCTATGATAAGGCAGACAGACGTGGTTTGCCTGTGGTTGTGCCATTACTTGATTTGCAAGATCGTTCTATAGTTGGCATACCCGAAGTATGGGGAAATTTTTCTGAACCAGTAGAGCAAGCATCAAGTCGTTACAGTGCAGAGCGTAGTATCACAGCTCGAATGTATCAGCAGCAAGATTCTGAAACTTGGGTGCTTGATTGGCGTTTTACAAATGCAGAATTATTTGAAACAAATCGATTAGTTGGTGATAAGCAACAAATTGTTGCAGATATGGTCGATAATTTAGCGGGCGGTTTAGCACAAGAGTATGCTATTGATCCTACTATGATTGGCCAGCTTGCAACTGCAATATTTTACCTAAAAGGTATTGATAACTTTGTAGATATTGAAGTTGCAAAACGCCGTTTAGAAAGTTTAAGTGTTGTAACTCGAGCTGAAATCACTATCCGAAAACCTGATACTGTACAGTTTACTGTAAATCATACTGGCAGTATGAATGATTTCAGAAAAGCTCTCGAGTTAGACAGTGCCTTTAAAGCTTATCAAGATCCTCGTGATTTTTATCAGGTGGTAAAAGGTGATGAGTTAGAATATCAGTGGCAAGGGCTTTAAAACACGTGCAAGAACCTATGCAAATGGCATTACCGGTTACATTACCCGATGATGAAACATTTACATCTTACTTTGGTGGTGAGAACTCGCTTGAAGTCAGTCATCTTAAAGATGCGTTCACAAAGCTCAATAATAAGTTTCAATATACCTACCTATGCGGCCTAGGCGATTCTGGTAAATCCCACCTCTTATACGCGACTTGTATTCACGCTCAAGAGCATGGTTTATCGACGATGTTACTGTCGATGCGCGAGGTGATTGATTTTGGCCCTGTGGTACTCGAAGGCCTCGAAAACCTTGACGTTTTATGTATCGATGACGTGCACTTAGTGGCAGGGAATGATGCATGGGAGAAGGGGCTATTTAACTTTTTTAATCGCTTTAACGAGCCTGGTAAATATCTTGTTGTAACAGCCGATCTATTGCCTGATATGTTGCATATAAACTTACCAGACTTAGTATCTCGACTAAAATGGGGTACCACATTACAAATTCGCTCAATGAGTGATGATGATAAAGCAGAGGCACTTGTACGCCGCGCTCACATGCGTGGCCTTGAACTGACCGATGAATGCGCGCGCTTTTTATTAACGCGATTAAGCCGTGATATGCGCGCTTTACTCGATGTTTTAGACAAACTCGACCATGCCTCGATGGCCGCACAAAGAAAATTAACAATTCCCTTTATAAAATCAACGTTAAAATTATGACCAAATAGTAATTATTTTTCATGTTCGGCTTTAAATAGCCGAACATGACTTTAATTTACTTTCTAAAAACCTTAAGGTTAATTTTTTTGCATGTATAAAGTGCAGCCAAAATAAGGAACAACAGAATCCCTATTGAGCCACCAGAACTATTTTTGGGTTCTTCAATAATAGTGTTGTTACTTGCCTTTATATCAATACTAAAATTCCATGTGTATGTGTCAAAACCATTATCAACAACCAACTTTATATTACTAAACAATCCTATATCTTTATCGCTTGGAGTTCCAAAGAGTACCCCAGACTCTTTATTTACTTTTAACCATTCAGGGTTATTCATTATAGTAAAGCTTAGTGGAAGAGAGGTTGGTTGCTCTATTGTTGGAATAAACTCAAACTCTTCATCAGTAGAAAGTTCAAATTCCTCTGGCATTTCATTAACAAAATCAGCAAGTTTATACGTGTATAGGTTCAGAATAGCTAATTCTCTTCCTATATAGGTGTTATTAACCTTAGCATCTTCTGCATTCAGAACTAGCTTAGAAATATTATTTACAACTGAGTCTATAGAACTTAAGCTAACTTCTAGAAAGTTATTGTTTGAATAAACTTCAGAAATTTTTGAGAAGTCCTCAGAAATATCATAGGTTTTTATATTTCGATTATGAAAAGATATTACTTTAAGTGTTGAACTGAAAGGAATTGAAATTATTTTGTCGCCATTAATATTTTGCAAAGGAAGGTTACTTACTTCATCAGTATCATTTTCTAACTTGTAAATACTGTTGAACGAATGTGGGATGAAGTATAAGTCTTCGTTATGACTAAAAGCATTCGTAATTGGCTCTTTTTTCTCACCAGAGCCATAAAAGTTAATCTCCCCATTATCTGTTGATGAAAAATTGTAATACCACTGTGCACCGAAAATGTAGACTCTATCTTTATGTTTATAAATGCAATTTTCACATCTAAAGTTGTCAGTTATACCTTGGTTTTCAGCAGAGAAAACAGTATTGATATTGCCATCAATTAATTCATAAAGAGTCAAATCGTTTTTGCTGTACGCATATATCGTTTCACTTTGCATAAACCAAACGTAATCTATTGAAGCGTATCTGATTTTATTATTATTGTAAGTTTCTAGCTCGTCTAATTCTTTAGTATCCCAATCGTACTTCCATTTTTTAATTAAGCCATCTGAGCTTTCAGAGATAAAAGTGAAATTTTCGCTGAAATGAACTGGAGAAATTTGTTTTAATCCAGTCAATACTTCATGTTGTATGAATGCTTTTGTATTAACGTCAAACGTTGTAAATTGATTCCTGTTTTTTAGGATAAGAAGGTTATTTTGACTTTGTTCTGGTAAAGCATCAGTAAACACGGCATCGCTAAGTTTGTTTACAGTATTTGCTACAGAATCATAGTACCACAAATTGTAATTAGGGTTATCCGTCGCTATGAGAAAGAATTTTTCACCTGCAAAATCAAATGGTACTATATTTTCTAAACTCGAGTTTCTGTCACTTGAGGTTTCTTCTCCTTTTAACTCAATTTGTGACAAGGTTTCTGAGTTTCTATCAAATTCCCAATAATATCCATTTTGTGAAAACAAAATTGAATTTGAATCGGTATCTAAAATATTTATTGCGTAGTTTGATGAGGCGGGAAGTTTAAATAGATGCTGTATAGTGCCATCTAAAGAAAGAAGATTTAGGCCTCTTGTGCCGTCAGAATGGATATCGATGATAAATGCTTCATTATTAGAAATTTTAGAGTTAGCATCAATGATGTTATTTGTAGCAACCTTCGTACTTATTAAAGATTGACTTTCATCGTCAAAAGTCGCTAATTCTAATATTGTTTCACCTAACTGTGTATCTGTAGATATATTTAGCAGCCTAAATTTATTGTCCATTACTCCAGCACTGATTATATTTGATGTTCTGGCGGGTTTTGTATCTTCAATAATATCGAAAGAAGACTCGTTTTTTGACACTATTAGCCGATTATTACCATATAATTTGTTTTCATCATATATATAAACTGAGTCAGCTGTGGGGTTTGAAGCAATGTGAAGTAAATTGTCGCCGTTTTGACGTGAAAGAGTCAGCTCCGAAGTAAAGTCATTGCTATATCTGTTAAAAGCACCATAATTCCCATTCTTACAGCCTGATTTCACTTGACACTGGAATGTATATACATAAGAGCCTGAAGTAATTACTTCCGAAACATAAGGTAGGGATGATCTTCCAATATTAGTGTAGATGACTTCTTGAGACTCGTTTGTAGAAAAGTTGTAATGAATCAAAAGCCCATCAATATTGTATCCTTTTCTATCATACAATTCATAAGTGTCGAAGCTTCTTAGTCTGTCATAATAAAAGCGTGTTTTTGCAATGTATAAATTGTTCCCATTAACTTCTAAACTACCTGAGTTACAACTTACGTCTCTTAGTAAATTTTTAGTGTTATTTTCTTCAAGTAATATGAGCTCACACTGGTCATTTTCACTTAACTCGTTAAATATAAACTTCTTACCATTTATATTAACGTAACCTACAACCTTAGGTGCATAGTTTTTAAACTTCTCTCCTATCGGAGTAGACTGCTGATTATTTCTGTTGTAAAACCATATGTCTTCGCGAAATGTATCTCCATCGCCTTGTTGTGAAACAGAATAAACAATTGAATCTTCGTATATACCAATTATTTTCGTATTGCTGTTTTTTGTTACTGAAGTTGTATTTACATCAAAAACTGACAAGTTTTTACTATCTGTGGTTTTATCGTAAGAAGTGCCTATATTAGCGGCGTTGGATGTAGTAGTTATTAGTAGTGGTAGTATTAATAATGGATTGAATTTAGTAATGATATTCATAACAAAGTTCCTTTTTAGTATCTTTTTCTTAACCTAACATCAAGCTGTGTAAAATTCTATGCATACTTGATGAAGAAATTAATTTTTAGTTCAAATTTATAAATTTTAATCATTACCTCGATGGCCGCACAAAGAAAATTAACAATTCCCTTTATAAAATCAACGTTAAAGCTTTAGTAGGGCTAGAATCTAGTCCTTGCTTTCAGTTATCATTAGCTATTACAAAATCCTTCTGTGAAAGACCAGGTACTCAATGAACTTAGAAAATATTTTAGCGCAAGCACTTGAGGCAGTTGCCAGTGCGAATGAAATCGCGCAGTTAGAAGATATCAGGGTTAATTACCTTGGTAAAAAAGGTGAAATCACCAACTTACTTAAAACGCTAGGCAAGATTGCCCCTGAAGAGCGTAAAGAAGCGGGTCAAGTGATTAACCAAGCAAAACAAGAAGTACAAACAGCCATTAACGAAAAGCGTGAGTTACTAGCAAGTAAGGCTCTTGAAGAGAAACTAGCTGCAGAAACGATCGACGTAACTTTACCGGGTCGTGTTATGCCAACAGGTGGCTTACACCCAGTAACTCGTACAATTGAACGTATTGAAAGCTTTTTTGGTGAGTTAGGTTTTGCGGTTAAATCAGGCCCAGAAGTTGAGGATGATTTTCATAACTTCGATGCGCTAAATATTCCTGAGCACCATCCTGCGCGTGCTGATCACGATACTTTCTATTTCAACCCTAAGCTTGTGCTTCGTACACAAACCAGTGGTGTACAAATCCGTACTATGGAAACTGAGCAGCCACCATTGCGCATCATTTCTCCAGGTCGTGTTTATCGTAACGATTATGACCAAACTCACACGCCAATGTTCCACCAAGTGGAAGGCTTAATGGTTGATACAGATGTAAGCTTCACTGAGTTAAAAGGTATTTTGCACGATTTCTTACGTAACTTCTTTGAAGAAGATATGGAAATCCGTTTCCGTCCTTCATATTTCCCGTTTACTGAGCCATCAGCTGAGGTTGATGTTATGGGTAAAAACGGCAAGTGGTTAGAGGTATTAGGCTGTGGCATGGTTCACCCTAACGTTCTTAAATCAGTGGGTATTGATCCAGAAAAATACACAGGCTTCGCATTTGGTATGGGTGTTGAGCGCTTGACTATGTTGCGTTACGGCGTAAACGACTTACGTGCATTTTTCGAAAACGATTTAAAATTCCTAAACCAGTTCCGTTAAGAGTGAAGATATAAAATGAAATTTAGTGAAAAGTGGTTAAGAGAGTGGGTTAACCCAGCAATCGACACACAGGCTCTTTCGGAACAGTTATCAATGGCTGGTCTTGAAGTTGACGGTGTTGAGCCTGCAGCGGCTGAGTTCACAGGCGTTGTAGTTGGTGAAGTGGTTGAGTGTGGTCAACACCCTGATGCTGATAAATTACGTGTAACAAAAGTAAACGTAGGTGGTGATGAGCTACTTGATATCGTTTGTGGTGCACCTAATTGTCGTCAAGGTTTAAAAGTAGCTGTTGCGACAGTTGGCGCTGTATTACCGGGTGACTTCAAAATCAAAAAAGCCAAGCTTCGTGGGCAACCATCTCACGGTATGCTGTGCGCATTCGTTGAGTTAGGTATCAGCGAAGAAGGTGATGGCATCATGGAACTACCAAGTGATGCACCAATCGGCACTGACTTACGCGAGTATTTAAGCCTAGACGACAACATTATTGATGTTGACCTAACACCAAACCGTGGTGATTGTTTAGGTATTAAAGGTCTAGCGCGTGAGGTAGGTGTACTGAACAGTATTGATGTTAACAATCTTGAGATTGCCCCTGTTGAGGCGACGATTGAAGATAAAGTATCAATTGAACTTGTTAATGATGATGCCTGTCCTCGTTATCTAGGTCGTGTAATTAAAGGTATTAACCTTGATGCAGAAACACCGCTTTGGATGGTAGAAAAACTTCGTCGCAGTGGTATTCGTTCAATTGATCCAGTAGTTGATGTTACAAACTACGTGTTATTAGAGCTTGGTCACCCAATGCACGCATTTGATTTAAATGCGATTGAAGGTGGTATTAAAGTTCGCAGCGCTAATGCTGGCGAAGAAATCGTTCTTCTTGATGGCAATACTGCGAAACTAAATGAATCTACACTTGTTATTGCTGATCACAATAAAGCACTTGCTATTGCGGGTATTTTTGGTGGTGAAAAGTCAGGTGTGACTGAGTCAACGTCAGATATTTTATTAGAAAGTGCCTTCTTTAACCCGGTAGCGATTGCTGGTCAAGCACGTAGCTACGGCTTGCACACGGATGCATCACACCGCTACGAGCGTGGTGTAGATTTTGCGCTACAAAAAGATGCGATGGAACGTGCTACAGCATTACTTCTAGAGATTGTTGGCGGTGAAGCAGGCCCTGTTGTTGAAGCAGTAGCAACTGATAAATTACCAAAAGTGACAGAAGTGCGTTTACGTCGTGAGCGTTTAGACCGTGTAATTGGTCATCATATTGATGATGCAAAAGTCACTGACATCCTAACGCGCTTGGGTCTAGATGTGAAAATTGTTGATGGTGTATGGAGCGCTGACGTACCTAGCTATCGTTTTGATATTCGTATCGAAGAAGACTTAATTGAAGAAGTTGCACGTGTTTACGGCTATAACAGCATTCCAAACGTTGCACCAACAGCTAAATTAAAAATGACTAACCATGACGAGTCACATGTTGCGGTAACTAAATTCCGCAATACGCTTGTAACACGTGGTTACCAAGAAGCAATTACCTACAGCTTCGTTGATCCAAAAGCACAAGCAATTTTACATCCACAAAGTGATGCGCTTGTATTACCACACCCAATTTCAGTTGAAATGTCAGCAATGCGTGTGAGCTTAATGCCGGGTCTATTAGCATCGTTAGTGTATAACCAAAACCGTCAACAACCACGTGTACGTTTATTTGAGCATGGCTTAAAATTCTTACGTGACGAGAATGCTGAAAACGGCGTAAACCAAGTTGCTGTGATTGGTGGTGTAATCTCTGGACTTGCACACGGCGAACATTGGGTTCAAGAAAAGCGTAGCGTTGATTTTTATGACTTAAAAGGCGATGTTGAAGCACTTTTAGCAATTAGCAACGATATTGCACGCTTTGAGATAAAAGCAGAGCAGTCTGATGGCTTACACCCAGGTCAATCAGCAGTTATTTATGTTGATGGTAAAAAAGTAGGGTTTTTTGGTGCTGTGCACCCACAAGTGCAAAAGTTACTAGATATCAATAACACAGCCTTTGTATTTGAAATCGAAATGTCAGCCCTTGAAAAAAGAAAATTACCAGAAGCGGTAACGGTCTCGAAATTCCCGTCAAACCGCCGTGATATCGCGATTTTAGTGAAAGATCACGTAAAATCTGGTGATATTTTAAATGTAATAGAAAAAGTTGGCGGAAATCAATTGGTTGACCTAAACTTATTCGATGTGTATAAGGGCAAAGGTATTGAGCCAAATTATAAGAGTTTGGCGATTGCTCTAACACTGCAAGCGGTTGATAGAACGCTCGAAGAGAAAGATATCAATCAAGTAGTTGATAATGTGGTGGCCGCATTGGCCGAACAATTTAACGCATCGTTGAGGGACTAGATATGGCGCTTACTAAAGCCGACATAGCTGAACACCTATTTGAAAAACTCGGGATCAATAAAAAAGATGCCAAAGATTTAGTTGAAGCGTTTTTTGAAGAAATCCGCTCAGCGCTAGAAAAAGGCGAGCAAGTAAAGCTCTCTGGATTTGGTAACTTTGATCTTCGAGATAAGAAAGAACGTCCAGGTCGCAATCCGAAAACAGGTGAAGACATCCCTATTTCGGCACGCCGAGTAGTGACTTTTAGACCAGGTCAAAAGCTAAAAACTCGTGTAGAAGTTGGCACAAGCAAAGCAAAATAAGAAAAGGCAGCGTTAGCTGCCTTTTTTATTTGTCTAAGCACTGCACTAGCGAATTTATTAAAACCCGCGTGGTGATACGAAGCTTCCCGCTTGGATGCTATCGTAGGTTTTTTGCGCTAAATCATCTAAGCTGTCCAGGCTTTTACCTGCGGCAGCGAGTTGATGCTCGATAGGTAAAATATCGACATCTTCATACCCAGATAATTGTGCTACACGTGCAAAGGTGTAGGCATGCTTATACTTTTCATGTTTGTAGAATAAGCTCACAAGTGTAGGGTAGATTTCAGGGTTGGGTGTTTCACCTGCTTTATTCAGTTCTAGCGTTTTGTAAAGCAAGTCTATGGTTTTTTCATCATCAAACTTAACGTAGTAGCTTGCTAAGAAAAACTGCATTTCTGCATCTTCAGTTACGCGCTTATCTTGTTTTTCTTCAAGGGCGAGAAGTTTCGTTAACGCTGATTGATCGTTATTACGTGACCAATGGTAATACAACAAACCTGGATGGTTTGTGTCTTTTGTATCTTGGAAGATACGTGTCATCTCTTTAATACTGGTTAAATGACCTTCAACACGAGACGTCGTTTTTTCTTTTAGTTTTATATGCTCAATTTTGGCAGCGAGCGATACACACTGATCGTATTTCTCGAAATCTTTTAATAACTGGTATTTGTTTTCGTCTGTTGGTGACTTATATTCAACATATCGCTGAATGATGACCTCGGCACGTTGCTCTTTACAGTGACTGTCTTTATTTAAATCACTGCAAAAGCCAGGAGTCTCTTCGCATACCTTTGCCAGTGTAAGCGGATCTTCACACCCCGTTAACGCCAATAAACCAAGCAACACGCTTGCTCTTAATAACATTCCTTAACCTCGACTTAATAATTACGACTTTATTCTAGCGCAATGAATTGTTCTGTAACAGTGGAGAATCATTTGAGTTTAAATTAGAATAGCCGTGCCTAAGATGTGTTGCTCTCAAATCACAACACATTTTCAAAGGCTATCCGTTCAAAATTGTTTAATTAGGTAAAAAAAATGACCTCATCTCACGAGTTAGAATACACAAGCAGCTGGCAAGAACGTCAAGATTACGCAGAAAGTATGCAACCAATCATTGGTAGACTTTACCGTAATCGTGGTATCGAAATCGCTGTATATGGCCGTCCTCTCGTTAATGCCAGTACAATCGATATCATCAAAGCGCACAAAACAGTTGCACAGTTTGAAGGTACAAAACTACGTTTACGTGAAAGCTTCCCTTTCTTAGAAGCAATTAGCAAAATGGATTTAAATTCTGCACGTATCGATATTGGTAAACTAGCGTATGGTTATTTGTTTAACGATGCTGCAAAAGGTCGTTCAGTTGAAGAGTACTTAACTGACGAACTTGCAGAAATCGCAAACTCAGAGCGTAAAGAACCACGTGATGTTGTGTTGTACGGTTTTGGTCGTATTGGTCGTTTATTAGCGCGTCTATTAATCGAAAAGTCAGGTCCTTATGCAGACCTACGTTTACGTGCAATCGTTGTGCGTGGCGGTAAAGACGGCGACCTAGAAAAGCGTGCAAGTTTACTTCGTCGTGACTCTATCCACGGTCCATTCAATGGCTCAATCACAATTGATAAAGAGCGTAATGCAATTAAAGCTAACGGTAGCTACATTCAAGTTATCTACGCTAACTCACCAAGCGAAGTTGATTACACAGCTTACGGCATCGAGAATGCACTTGTTGTTGATAACACAGGTATCTGGAAAGACGAAGCAGGCCTTGGTCAGCACTTAGAAGCAAAAGGCGCAGCAAAAGTATTATTAACTGCACCAGCTAAAGGCAACATCAAGAACATCGTTTACGGTGTAAACAACCAAGATATCAAACCTGAAGATAAAATTGTCTGTGCAGCAAGCTGTACAACCAATGCTATTACCCCAACGTTAAAAGCGCTTAACGATAAGTTCGGTATCAAGAATGGTCACGTTGAAACTGTTCACTCGTACACCAATGACCAAAACTTAATTGATAACTACCACAAAGCTGAGCGCCGTGGTCGTGCTGCTGCACTGAACATGGTTATCACGTCTACGGGGGCTGCAAAAGCGGTTTCTAAAGCTTTACCTGAGCTTGAAGGTAAACTTACAGGTAACGCTATCCGTGTTCCTACACCAAACGTATCAATGGCAATCTTGAACTTAAACCTTGAAAAAGGCACTACAGTCGAAGAGCTAAATGCGTTCTTACGTGAAACAGCACTTTACTCAGACCTTCGTGACCAAATCGATTACACAGCGTCTACAGAAATCGTATCTACTGACTTAGTGGGTAGCCGTTACGCTGGTGTTGTTGACTCACAAGCGACTATCGTAGATGACAACCGTGTTGTTCTTTATGTTTGGTACGATAATGAGTTTGGTTATAGCTGTCAGGTAGTACGTTGTATGCGTGATATGGCTGAAGTAACTTTCCCAAGTTTACCTCGCTAATACCTAAGCTATAAAGAATCTAGAAGCCAGCATTATGCTGGCTTTTTTAGTCGTGAAAGTTTTTGCAAATTTTCAGCATGTGGTAGGCTGTTAAGGGTCTACACCATATTACTAACGAAACGTTCTAACGATAGGGCGTTGACTTAATTCTTAACTTACAAACGAATAGCTAAGAATTATTTTTAACCAATAGGTTTATAGAATGAAAATCACCAGCAATTTTGATAGTGGTAATATCAAGGTTATTGAAGCCGTTGATCCACTGAATATTCAATTAGAAATTAATAAAGACAATCAGTCTGATTTTTTCCAGTGGTTTCACTTTCGTCTTGAAACAACCGCGTTTCAAAACCATAAATTACACATTAATAACCTAGAAAACTCAGCGTATCCTGATGGCTGGGATGGTTATCATGCGGTTGCATCATACGATCGTCAAACTTGGTTCCGTGTTCCATCTGAATATGCAAACGGTACATTATCATTTGAAGTTGAGCCTGAGTGCAGCAGCATGTATTTTGCTTATTTCGCACCATATAGCTATGACCGTCACCTTGATTTATTAGCATGGGCACAAAGCCAGCATGCGTGTGAACTAGAAACTTTAGGTGAAACACTTGATGGTCGTGACATGAGTGTATTACGTGTCGGTATTCCTAGCAGTGAAAAGAAAAAAATCTGGATCACGGCACGTCAGCACCCAGGTGAAACAATGGCTGAGTGGTATGTTGAAGGTTTACTTCATAAATTACTTGATGACGAAGACCCACATGCAGCGGCACTATTATCTAAAGCAGTATTCTATATTGTGCCAAACATGAACCCTGATGGCAGTGTGCGTGGTCACTTACGTACTAACGCTAAAGGCGTTAACTTGAACCGTGAGTGGCAAACACCAAGCATGGAAAATAGCCCTGAAGTATTTTTAGTGCTTAATAAAATGCGTGAAACGGGCCTTGATATGCACTTAGATATTCATGGCGACGAAGCGATTCCTTATAACTTTGTTGCGGGTAGCGAAGGTATTCCGGGTTACGATGATCGTTTAAAAGAGTTAGAAGATAGCTTTAAAGCTGCGCTTTTAACTGTAACGCCTGAGTTCCAAGACGAACACGGTTATCCAAAAGATGAGCCAGGTCAGGCTAATCTAACGGTAGGTTCTTCAGCTGTAGCGCATGAGTTTAATGCATTAGCGTATACGGTAGAGATGCCATTTAAAGATAACGATGATTTACCAGACCCTGATTACGGCTGGTCTGACCGTCGTTCATATCAGTTTGGTCAAGATACGTTAGCGGCTATTGTTAACGTTGTTGATAAATTAAGATAACAACATTAAGCAAATTTTGCGGGTATCAATCAGATTGATGCCCGTTTTTTTTGGTTGACTAATACAAAGCACATTTGTCATATTGAAAATTAACTGTTAACAAAGTTAGGTTGTTTAAGTTAATATTCAGTACATCTAGCTGAGAGAAGATTATTTTTGATTAATTCTCAGATCATTATGTCGCGCATTCTCATTCGCTAACGCAGAGCATCGTAACTATCAATAAAAAATATAATTATAGAGGATATCCATGGAAGCTTTTGTAAGCGCCGTCAATGACGTAATTTGGAGTAGTGCACTCATTTACTTATGTCTAGGTGCAGGCCTGTTTTATTCCGTTTTAACCCGTTTCGCGCAAGTTCGACATTTCAAAGAAATGTGTAAGTTATTGCTAAGTTCTAATAACTCAGATACAGGAATTTCATCATTCCAAGCTCTGGCTGTTTCATTATCGGGCCGTGTTGGTGTTGGTAATATTGCCGGGGTTGCTGCTGCGATCGGCTTTGGTGGTCCAGGTGCGATTTTTTGGATGTGGATTGTCGCATTTTTAGGCGCAAGTACTGCATATGCAGAATCAACGCTAGGTCAAATTTATAAGTCAGAAGAAGATGGTCAGTATCGAGGTGGCCCTGCTTATTACTTCGACAGATGTTTACAACAAAAGTGGCTTGCAGTGTTATTTGCTCTATCCGCTATTATTGCTTGTGGTGTTTTCTTACCTGGCGTACAAGCAAACGCAGTGGGTAATGCATTCACACAAGTCTTCGGTGAAGGCACATTGGTTAGCACCAGCTTTGGTGAAGTAGGTAGCTTTAAGCTAGTTGCCCTTGCAATCATTTTGATTGTACTTGCGTTTATCATCTTCGGTGGCATTAAACGTATCGCAAACTTCACACAAATTGTGGTGCCATTTATGGCGCTAGGTTACATCGTGTTAGCTTTAATCGTGGTGTTCTTAAACTTAGATAAAGTGCCAGGCATTTTCTCAATGATCTTATCTGATGCATTCACTGCGCAAGCAGGTTTTGGTGCTGCGATTGGTTGGGGTGTTAAACGTGGTATCTATTCAAACGAAGCAGGCCAAGGTACGGGTCCGCATGCAGCATCTGCAGCTGAAGTAGACCACCCAGCTCAACAAGGCTTAGTGCAAGCATTCTCTGTTTATGTTGATACTATTTTCGTTTGTACAGCAACAGCGCTAATGATTCTAATCACTAAACAATACAATATTGTGGGTGAGTTACCTGCGGGTCAATTTATTGTACAAAATGTTGATGCTGCAACTGAAGTAGGCTCAGCAGCCTTTACTCAGATGGCACTGTTTAGTGTATTTGGCGGTTTTGGTGAAGCGTTTGTTGGTATTGCTTTATTCTTCTTTGCATTTACAACCATTCTTGCTTATTACTATATTGCTGAAACTAACGTTGCTTATTTAAACCGTTATTTTAAAGGTAATATTCCACTGGTTGTTGTGAAGTTCGTCATTATGTTTATGGTGGCTTACGGTATGGTAAATAGCTCAGGCTATATCTGGAATATCGGTGATATTGGTGTTGGCTTAATGGCGTGGATCAACATCGTAGGTATTTTAGCTATTTTCTTTGTTGCCAAACCTGCTCTTAATTGTCTACGAGATTATGAAGACCAAAAGAAAGCGGGTGGTGAAATCACCTTTGACCCAGTTAAATTAGGCATTAAAAATGCGACTTTCTGGGAAAAGCGTCTAGCTGAAAAGGCGAAACAGAAACAATAAATCAGCTTTTTGAGTATTTGTCGTGAATTTAGTTGTACAGGTTTTCGAATCTTCACAAATGAATGAAATTCAAATAAGACATCGACTCATAAAACAAGTACAATAAAGGGCGCCTAAAGGCGCCTTTTTTATGCGTAGTATGGAGAAAGATATGGCGATTATTAGTTGCCCGCAATGTGCAAAATCAATATCTGACAAACATAAACAATGCCCGCATTGTGAATGCCAAGTCACCGATCTAAGCAATGAGCAGTTGCAGCAAATGCAAAAAGAAACGCGTATTCGTAGACAGCAAAAGTTTATGAATCAGTCTTTCCTCGCACTGATATTATTTTTAGGTGGCTTTTTCTGTTATTACTTTATGCATCCAGAAACAGAGTCTATTGAGTGGTATGCCTATTCGACAGCAATGGCAGTAGGTTTTGTATGGTATATAGTGTGCCGTATCTATTTAGTTGTTTTAAAAAAGAAAAAGTAGCATGAATATTGATCATATTGTTAAAAATATCACCCCGGAAGTATTTGAACGTCTTCAGTATGGTGCGTCTACAGGTAAATGGCCTGATGGCACTCCATTATCAGAAGAGCAAAAACAACAAACAGTTCAACTCGTGATGCTTTACCAAGCTAAAGTTTCGCAAACCAATGAGCAGTTTACCATTGGCGCAAATGGTGAAATGGTGCAAAAGAGTAAAGCTCAATTGCAAAAAGAATTCGCATCAGAAAATGAAATAGCTAGGTTTAGTGAAAATGATCTTTAAACACCTGTTTACTCCAAAATGGAAACACCCTAAAAGTCAGGTTCGTTTAGCAGCAGTTGAACGCCTTGATACAGAACGTGATCTTAGCATCTTAAATAGTATTGCCCTTGAAGATAGCTCCGCTGAGATCCGTAAAAAAGCCTTGAATAAAGTGAACGATCTTGTTTTATGGTGGCAAGTATACAAGCAAGACCAAGCACTTAAAGAAATTGCAGAGCAGCACATTAATCAAGCGGTTTTGAATACTGATAGCAAACTTGACGCGAGTATTAAAAACGAGTTTATTGAGCGTTATGCGCCAGTGAAAACCCTTGAAAAGCTAGCATTTGCAGAAAAAGAAATTCAAGTTCGTGTTAAATTATTAAAGCGTTTAGCAAACCCAAGCCTAATTGATAAAGCCTTTAAAGAAGGCCGCGAAGAGCTACAATTGCAACTTGTTGAGCTTGTCATTAACCACCAACTTGCCAAGCCACTACTAAAACATGCAAAAGGTGAAGCGCATACACAACTTGCGGCTCATCTTGAGAATGAACGTTTAGCAGTAGAAATGCCTGCAAAAGTCGAAGCTGATACTCGCGTTATATTGGCGAAATTGAATGCGCTTCGTGATAAAAATGATTTTCAGCTAGTATCGCTGCAACATGCTGAGCTATTACAACAGTGGCAAGCAATCGAGTTAAAATGGCTCAGTGATGAGCAAGTAAGTGTACTTGATAAAAAATACTCTACGATTACCCAAAAGCTTGAAGCTCACATTGCAACACTAAGCAAAGAGCATGAAGCAATGCAGCAAGCATTAGCTGAGCAACAGCGTCAGGTACTAGCCCTTGCAACCCTTGAAGCTATTGGCGAAGAAATTGAAAACGCATTGCAATTAGGTTTAGAAACGCCAGAGCAAATTCAGCAAGATTGGCTTGAGGCTAAAGTGGCAGAAGCAAAAGATACCTTGGCTGAAGCAAACTTAGTTGATAATCAAAATGTCCGTGATGTTAAACAGCACTTGTCAAATCTATTTAAGCAAGTTGAGCAATTACCACAACTTGTTACCGCGATTGCAGAGTTTAAAGCTGCGTTTGATGCTTTAAAAGCGATTACCACGACTGAAGACGAAAATGAGTTTGATGGCTTAAAGCAGCAGTTTGAACAACAGCAAAAAGTGGCTCGCAAAAAACTAGCAAGTATTCCGAGTCGTTTACAAGGTCGCTTTAAAGCAAATTTAGCTGAAGCAGTAAACAGCTGGCAGCAAGCAATGGCACCGCTGACAAATAAGTTTGAAAAGAATCAACAAACAGCAAAACGCAAAGCCCGTGATGTGAAGCGTTTGATTGAACAAGGCCGTTTCAATGTGGCGTTTGGAGTGTTTAAAGGCTTTGAAGAGTTATACGACACACTTACAGATTACTATAAACAGCCTTTAAATAGTCTAAAAGCTGATTTAGAAGCCCAATTAGCAGAAGCAAAAGATTGGCAAAAATATGCATCAGCGCCAAAGCGTGATGCATTACTTGCTGAAGTCAATGAACTTGCTGCAATCGAGTGTACAGACCCTAAACAACGTGCTGAACAAGTTAAACAGTTACGTCGTCGTTGGAATGAATTAGGTCGTTTAGATACGGATGCAGAGAAACAACAAGGTGAGTTATTCGATCAACAGATTGAACTATTGTTTGCCCCATGTCGCGAGTATTTTGCAGAGCAAGAGCAGCAACGTGAGCAAGCTAAAGCACAGCGTGTTGATATTATTTCTCAAATGCAGCAACTCAATGAACTTGATACTGAATCTGGTGAATTTGATTGGAAACAGTTTGAAAGTAAGTTTAACCGTGTTGTTAAAGCATGGCGTTCTGCGGGTAATGTTGACCCTAAAACATACCGTGAACTACAAGCGCAATTCAAAGCTGCGCAATCACAAGTACAAGGCCAATTAGTTGCGTTTCATAAAGCAAATGCTGAGCAAAAAGCCGCACTTGTAGAACAAGCAACACTGTTATCTCAAAGTGATGACTTGGCTGCTGCGTGTCAAGAGCTCAAAGCATTGCAACAAACTTGGCAAACAATTGGCTTTGCGGGAATGAAAGCTGAAAACACCTTATGGCAACAATTCAGACGTGTTAACGACGACACATTTGCCAAGCGTAGTGCTGAGTTTGAACAGCAAAAACAAGTACAACAGCAAAATGATGAAGTTGTAGCTGAGCAGTTAACTGAACTTGAAACTGCCCTTGAGAGTGTAGTGCATCTTGCACAGCTTAAAGATTTAACGGTGAAATTGGCAGGACTTGAGTACTCAAAAGCGTTGTCTGCTCGAGTGGCTCAGTTAGAGTCAGCAATTAGCGAAAAAACGAAGGTTATTAGTAAGCAAGCAGAGCAGTCTAAGTTAACGGCTTTGTTTGCAGCTCTTGAGAGCAGCAGTGAGCTTCCGTCGCAATTCCAAGCTTCATTAACGACTAGCTTAACTGCTGAGCAGCTCTTAACACGTATCGAGATTCTTGCAGGTGTTGAGTCTGCTGATAGTCAGTTACGTATGACAGAACAAGTTGCGATGTTAGATGATAAACACCGTGGTGAAAAAGCCGATGTTTATTATTACTTAAAGCAATTACTTGCAGTCAGTGAGGGTTCAGTTTCTGCTGACACACTAGCAAGGCTTAAAGCAATATTTGCAATTTAACGAATAAAACCGCTTTTTATAGCGGTTTTTTTCCGTGTTTTTTGAGGGAAACAATGAGAATTTTATTATTACTTACCTGCTTATTTTTAGGTGCATGTAAAAGTACAAATCAAGGTATGTCTGTGTACTCGTTTACCAATTCAGAAATTGAAGCAGCCCTTGCTGATCAATTACCAAAATTGAGTGAGCAAATTAAATTAATGGGCTTACCTGTTGATTTTGCGGTAAATGACCTAAGTGTAAATGTAGGCCCAGATAAGCGTGATGTGGTAGTGTTAGGAGCCGATTCAAGCGCTGTTATTAAAGCCTTTGCGCTTAAATATCCAGTACGCTTGAAGCTGCAAATTGAAGGTAGCCCATTTTATGACAGTGAGAAAAAAGCGGTCTTTTTACGTAATGTAAAACTGGTTGATACAACAATCGATACAGCAGGTTTTAAAGGAAGCTTAAACTTATTAGATGATCAGGCAATGCAAGTGATCAACGGATTTTTAGCCGTTAACCCAGTCTATAAGTTAAATATGAACGATCCTAAGTTAGCATTACTGAGCAAATTGCCATTAGATATGAAAGTATCTCAGGGCGAAATTATCTTAGTGCCTACCTTATAAGAGTATTAAAATATCTAAAGCGGCATTAAGCCGCTTTTTTTGTAATTGCTTGTTAAGCAAGTTTAACCTTGTCATAATTACTCGTGATATTTCGCGAGTTGAGTGACTGCTATGATCAAGGAATTTTTAAACGACCCCACATTATTGCTCAATGCAGTTGGCGAAGGGATTTATGGTTTTGACTTATCGGGCAATGCGGTTTTTGTAAATCCTGCTGCTGAGCGCATGACCGGCTGGAGAGCAGACGAACTCCTTGGTAAAAAAATACACCAATATCATCACCATACTCGTAAAGATGGCTCACCATATCCCGCAGATGAATGTCAGATATATTGCACTATGTTCGATGGTAAACATCGCCACGTAAACGATGAAGTATTCTGGCGTAAAGATGGTAGCTATTTTGCTGTTGAGTATACTTCTACACCCGTTTATAAAAATGGGGCCTTAATTGGTGCAGTCGCGATTTTTCGCGATGTATCAAAACAGCAGCAAACAGAAGTCGCATTGCGTGATGCCTTAGCGCAAGTCCAGCACTTATCAGAACAGCTACAAGCTGAGAATGCTTATCTTATTTCAGAGTTAAACGAAGATTGGCAAGATTCAGGTTTAGTGGGGCAAAGTCATTCTTTTCAAACGATGTTAGAACAAATTACTTTAGTTAGCCAAACTAACAGCACTGTTCTAATTTTAGGTGAAAACGGCACAGGCAAAGAGCTGGTGGCACGAAACTTACATCGTTTGAGTAGCCGAGCTAAGCAACCATTTATTAGGGTTAATTGTGCTGCTTTTTCTGCAAACTTAATTGAGTCTGAGTTATTTGGCCATGAGAAAGGGGCGTTTACAGGGGCCAATGAGCGCAGAAAAGGGCGTTTTGAACTGGCCGACAAAGGCACATTATTTTTAGATGAAGTGGCAGAATTGCCATTAGAAGCACAAAGTAAATTACTTCGCGTGCTGCAAGAACAAGAATTTGAGCGCGTGGGTGGCAGTCAAACCTTAAAAGTCGATATTCGAGTACTGGCTGCAACAAATCGTAATTTGTGGCAAATGGTCGAGCAGGGTAGCTTTAGAATGGACTTGTACTATCGCTTAAATGTCTTTCCTATTCGTGTGCCTGCGCTTCGTGAGCGAAAAGAAGATATCCCGCTCCTTGCTGCAAACATAATTACACAGCTTAACAAGCGCTTAGGTAAACAGTTAAAGGGGCTTAGCAAAGCTACACTCACTAAACTGGCTAATTATGATTGGCCAGGCAATATTCGTGAACTACAAAATATCCTAGAGCGTGAAGCTATTTTGTCTAAGCAAACTGTATTACAGCTCTCAGCGCCGTTGAATAACGAGCAAACGAATGAGCAAGTTGTTTCCCTTGATGCTGTACAAAAGCAGCATATTTGTGAGGTACTTAAGCGATGCAACGGACAAATATCAGGTGAAAATGGCGCTGCAACTTTGCTAGGTCTTCCTGAGAGTACCCTTAGATCAAAAATGAAAAAGTTAGGTATACAACGCAGTTTCGCGAAATAACGCGCGCTTTCGTGATATATCGCGATTATCGATGCGGTAGAATTAAATTAATCATTTAATATCAGTAATTTACATTTTAATTTGTGTTGGCCTGATAGTTGCTCTGTCAGGCTATTACCGACACAAAAGTAAGTAGCAAAATGAAATTTGATATTAAAGAACAAGACTTAATCATCAAGCCCTACAACCAAGAAGGGCCAATTTATATTCGAGAGCAAAAAGGGCATTTTCAACGTATCCGTCGTTACTTAGGCTGGGTGCTGATGCTGACGTTTATCGCCATACCGTGGATCCCATATGATGGTCGCCAAGCTGTATTACTCGATGTAGCGAGCCAAAAATTTACCCTGTTTGGATTAACGCTGTTACCACAAGATTTTATGATCTTAGCCATGCTATTTATGACTGGCGCGTTTGCTTTGTTCTTCGTCACTAATTGGTTAGGGCGTGTTTGGTGTGGTTACACTTGCCCACAAACAATTTGGATGCTGATGTTTACTTGGGTCGAGCATAAAGTCGAAGGTAACCGAAACCAGCGTATTAAAATTGATAAAGCTGATTGGTCAGTAAGTAAATGGCAAAAGAAAATCACTAAGCATGCAGCTTGGCTGGTGATCTCTTTGCTTACATCTATGTCATTTATGGCTTATTTCATCCCTGCTAAGTCTCTTTACATGAGTTTATTTACCTTAGAAATGTCTGGGATCGTCAGCTTTTGGGTATTCCTGTTTGCTTTTTGTACCTATGGTAATGCGGGCTTCCTACGCGAAAAAATGTGTACTGTCGCATGCCCTTATTCACGTTTTCAATCAGTGATGTTTGATAAAGACACGTTAGTGGTTACCTACGATCAAGCGCGAGGGGAGTCTCGTGGTGCGCGTAAACGTAAAGCCGATCCTAAAAAGTTAGGTTTAGGTGACTGTGTAGACTGTAACTTATGTGTTGAAGTATGTCCGGCCGGTATCGATATTCGTAATGGCTTGCAGTATGAATGCATAAACTGCGGCTTATGTATCGATGCGTGTGATAGCACTATGGAAAAATTCAATTATCAAAAAGGCCTGATCAAGTACGCCTCTGAAAAACAAATGGAAGGCAAAACGACCAACCCGTTTAGACTAAAACTGCTTGGCTATGGTGGTTTAACGGCGTTGTTTGTTGTTGGTATGGTTGTATGGATGGCAATGCGTACACCTATTGAAGCCTCTGTCATTCGTGATCGTAATGCCCTGTATCGTGTTAATTTTGAAGGCTTAGTAGAAAACCCATATACCTTATCAATTATCAACAAAACACAGCATAGTTTGAGCTATTCAATCGGTATCAGTGGTATTGAAGAAGCAAGCTTACAGGTGCCCGAAAATATTACAGTTGAGGCGGGTCAGATGAAGCGTGTGCCTGTTACTGTGGTTGCTGATGGCTATGAATTGAAATCAAAGGTAACGCCTATCAGTTTTCACATTCAAGCATTAGAAGATGCTGATATCGCAATTACCAAAGAAACTAAGTTTTACCGAGATTGACCCTGACCTAAAAGTGAAAATGGCTTGTAGTTAACAAGCCATCTTTGCAAATTCGAGCTGCTTTTGCACATAAGCTTTAGCGCTGTCTAAATCATCAAATAAACAGTCCATTATTTGAATCGGAGATTGCGCTTGCGCAATGATGCGTTTCATTTGGTTAAGCACAATGGATGAGCTAAACATATAAGCGGTTGCTACACAGTTTGTGCCTTGCAGGGCACGAAATAATTGGGTAAAACCACGTTCTGCATCAGGGGTGGTAGCAAGTAATTGGGTAGAATGACTAATATATGCCCACGGCTTTCCAGCTAAAGCAGTAATATGCTTTTTTAAATCGACTGCAAAGTCATTGACTAAACGTGCGTTAATATTACCAGAAAATTGTCCAATAATAATTGGACCATCAGTGATGATACTGACACTGCCATAGTGATTCTTAAATTCCAATTTGCTTCCCTTTTGAATTAAAAAGAGCGCGAATTTTATACAATTGTATGTATGTGTCTAGTTATTTAGTATGCAAAAAAGAAAAAACATATTTTTTTCTTTAATTTGATTTTGGTGGGTTTTTTTATTTGCGTAATTGCATTCAGAGCGAATAAATAAGTCGCTCTGAATTTAAAGTATAGCTAACTATTTGTTAACAATGTAGTTCAAAGCACCAGTAATTGAGGCTACTTGTGCATCAATACAGATTTTATCATTTGCTTGTGGGCTGTCAGGGTAAACCTCTGTTGTTGTGACATATTCTGCATCGGTTAAGCCCATACATAACCCGAGCTTTTTGGCTTGGTAATTAATAACACCAAATTGAGTTTGTGGTACACCAATCAACTGGTTATTCTCATCACTTGGTGCGATGTGGGTTACTTTCTCAACTGATTTTATAATCGCTGTTTGAAATGCATCATGCGGACGTTCGCTATCAGCAACAAGATAAAAGCCGTCTGGAATGTTCCAGTTATCGTGAGTCGTTGCATCACGTGCTGCCAGAGCAGGGCGAAATTCACTATTGTCAGTATCAGTTGTTTCATGAAGGTCAATATGCACATAGGGTGCAATAGCGTTGTCGGCTAAATATTGCATGATTGCGGCAGACTCTTCAGCTGGACTACCTGCATAGAATGAGCGATTTGGATCCGTGGCATTAGGGTTCCAGCGGTTAATTGTTTCATAACCCCAAGGGCTTATACACGGTGCCACTAAGATATTAAATTCTGCAAAATAGTCTTTGGCCTTGTCTTTAGCAAACGCTAGTGCACCATGCACACCGCTTGTTTCGTAACCATGTACACCACCTGTGACTAAAACAGTTGGTTTGTCTGCTTGCCATTGTTTGCTTTTTAAAATGTAAAGAGGATACTTATCGCTGTCATAGCTCAGTGCACCATACTGCTCAATTTCAAAGAGTGTAGACAGAGCATCAAGTTGTGAGACAACATCTTCACGGTAACTGCGTTTTACTGATTGTAATTCAAGCCACGCTTTTTTGTCGGCGTCGGTCCATGGCTTACCAGGCGTTCCGATTGGGTAACTCATAAAAATACCTTGTTGTGTTGAGGTGCAAAATGCCAAGCTTATCGAAGCTTGCCATTACCTGCAACTAGATAAGGTCAGTGCTTATATTGGCATGTTCGTATAGCTGGGCATGTTGCTTTTTATGAGTCTCGAAAAGGTATTGACGAAGAGCAATTTCGCCCTCGTGTACCGTAATAATTTTTGCTGCAATACCATTGCTGGTAACGCGAACAGGTTTAGCAGACAGAACAATACGCTCTTTTTTTGGCAGCTCAAATGCTAATAACAGCTCTTTTGAAAAGTCTGGCTTATTTTGTTTTGGTTTTAACAAAACTCCCGTACTTGATAGTGACAGAATAATGTAGTGGTCAGTTTGCAGATTTAGATGAGGTGCTCGCCAACTCCGCTCAATGCCTTTCGTATCTATAACCTCAGGAGCACTGAGTAGAGGAATAACCTGGCCATTTTCATCATTAACAAACTCCAGCGGGAACCATAATTGATAAACACCCACTTCAGCAAGTAAGGTCAATTTAGCGTTCTTTAATAATCCGTTGAGTTTATCGGGTAAGTTTAGTTTTACAGACATTTTGGTGTTTGTGACTTCATCACTGCCATCATCTGCATTTTCAAAGAGTTGGTTAAAAAATGAGAGTTCTTGTTCTGTTAAATGCGCCATCCTTAGCTCCTTTTACAATACGACTGGCCAATAATATCACAAATTGTATGAATTATGAGCATTTATTGTGCCAGATGTTTTTCGATTTTCTTTTACTACTTATTTGACATACACTGATGGGAAAAAGTTTACAAGGATTTTATTTTGTCGAGCCTGACTGGTGTTAATAAGAGTTTAGTTATATTTGCGGCTTTAGTGATTGTTTTAGCAGGTATAAAAGCTGCAAGTGTGATTGTCATTCCTTTTGTTTTGGCTGCCTTCATTGCCATTATATGTAATCCCCTTATACGTTTTTTTGCCGGGTATAAAATTCCCAAGGGCGTTGCAGTGGTGTTAGTAATGCTCATTATTGTTGGCGTTGGGATTAGCCTTGCCGGTTTAGTTGGGCAATCGATGACCGATTTCTCTGAAAAACTACCCGAGTATAAAACACAACTAAAAGAAGAGTTTGTTTGGGTGGTTAATGTTGCTGCAAGTTATAATATTTTGATTGATAAAGAGCAGATTATTTCTTTATTCGATCCGGGCAAAATGATCGATGTTGCAACAAATATGCTAACGGGATTAGGGGGAGTAATGGCCAACCTGTTCCTAATTATATTAACCGTGGTGTTTATGCTGTTTGAAGGGCCGATGCTGAATAAAAAAATTCATTTAGCACTCGATGACCCAGAAATGAAAATGCAACAAATTGATCGCTTTCTAGGGTCAATAAACTCTTACCTCGCAATAAAAACCATGGTTAGCTTGGCGACAGGTCTTTTAGCTGGGTTTATGCTTTGGGCACTGGACGTTGATTATTTTGTATTGTGGGGTGTTGTTGCTTTTATGCTTAACTACATTCCTAATATTGGCTCTATCATTGCAGCGGTACCTCCTGTATTACTTGCTTTGATAACGCAAGGGCCGCTAGTTGCAGGGATCATTGCAGGTGGCTATTTAGTGATTAATACAGTGATGGGTAATATCGTCGAGCCAAAGTTCATGGGCAAAGGCTTAGGTTTATCAACGCTGGTGGTTTTTTTATCGTTAATTTTTTGGGGCTGGTTGATGGGAACAGTAGGTATGTTGCTGTCAGTTCCACTGACCATGATAGTAAAAATTGCTTTAGAAACCAGCCAAGAAGGGCGGTGGCTTGCAACTTTACTTGGTAACGGTGAAGAGTTAACAATAGATCAATAGCAATTTGCTTGATTAAGCAAAATTTAAATAATAAGGCGCTAACGCGCCTTTTATTTAAGAGGTTGTTTTAGAATATTTAAGTGATTACCAAGGATATTTATTTCACAAAGCTTATAGGTAATGGCTGCTTTGGTTGCGTTTGGCATTTCATTTAAGTATCGCCAACGACAGCTGTCTTCTAGATAGCGCTCTTGATTCACTAAGCTTCTTTTAAAGATAGGCAGTAATTGACTATTTCCCGTGTCTTCTTTGATTTTTTCAATATCCATAGTGAGTTTATTTACCCACATTTTTTGATCGCGTTGCAAATCGCTAATCACTTGGTCAAGACATTGAATATAACGCTTAGTTTCTTCGGTATTGTTGCTTGTTAACTGGCAATCATGTGGTGCTTGTGAAGCCTGTGATGCCAGTGTTACAAGAGCAGCGCACAAAGTGAGTGTTATAGTGAATTGTTTATTTTTTATCATGATAATTAAACTCTAATATAAACTCAGCACCACCCAGTTTTTCTGCATCTCGGATAGTCAATGTGCCATTATATGAGTTTACTAAATCTGATACGATGGCCATACCAACACCATGCCCACTCTCATATGTATCGAGTCGGGTGCCGCGGGTTAGTAGCGATTCACGTTTTTGCTCTGGGACACCTGGTCCATCATCACAAATGCTGAGAGTTAATTGCTTATTTTGCTTAACCTTTATATCGACCTGCGAACGGCAAGCTTTACAAGCATTATCGATTAAATTACCAAGCAGTTCCATTAAATCTGTTTTATCACCTAAAAAATAATCTTTTTCACTGACCTCAGAAGTGAAAATAATATCTTTATCGCGATACACTTTACTCATTGCACTTAAAATTGACTCGATAACCGGCTTAATATGGGTTTGCTTTTTCCATGTATCAGAGGCACCCGTAGCGGCACGTTTTAATTGATGTTCGATCATCACATTAATACGATCCAATTGCTCTTGTGCATCAGCATCATTGGCCAATGGGCTTGACTTAAGCACTGCCAATGGCGTTTTTAATGCATGAGCAAGATCGCTTAATGATGCGCGGTAACGCTCTTTTTGGCGCTGCTGCGATTCAAGCAATAAGTTTAAATCGGCTTTAATAGTTTGCAACTCAACCGGGTAAAGACCTTTTATTTGCTGGTTATCGCCCGATTCAATGGCTTTAATTTCTTTATCGAGACGCTGCAGTGGTCTTGCACTCCACACAAAACCAATTGCCATTAGCGCAGCAATAGCCACTCCCATTACATACATCCAATTAACCAGTGTTTGTTTAAAGCCATCCATCAGCCTAAGTAGAGCATCATTACGTTTTAACAAGATAAAACGGGCATGCTCCGATTGGTCAATGTTTTCTAAAATAACGGTAAGTGTTAATTGCCAATAGACGGTATTGTTGTATTCAACACGGCGAAAGTCAGCAGAGCCTGCTGGAGCTTCAAAGTTATCAGGAATAAAGTTGATGTTGGTGGCTGATTCAGAATACCAAACAGGTAAGTCGCCGCGATAAATCATCGCATAAGTATCTGAGTTTAATCTATTTAGCTCTGGAGTTAAGATGGTACTTGGCATAACAATGCCGCGTTCAGTGAAATCGACTTCAGAGATTAATGAATATAAGTGAGCTTCAAGGGTTTTTTCGGTCGCTTCGACCAAAGAGGCGTAATAAGCCTTACCAATTGAGAAAAACAGAATTGGTAAGGCTACTAATAAAACAAAGACAAGGATAAATCCTTGCCTTACTTTAAGCGGTATTTGCGATGCTACCACTGACTTTTAAGCCTATAACCACGGCCGCGTAATGTTTCAACTGGGTTAAGGGTGCCATCAGGATCAAGCTTTTTACGTAAACGCAATACGAATACTTCGATTACGTTTGAATCAAGGTCGAAGTCTTGATCGTAAATGTGCTCTGTTAGCTCAGATTTAGAAATTACCTTTTGAGGGTTAACCATGAGGTATTCTAACACTTTGTATTCGTATGCAGTTAAGCTAAGTTCTTTATCGTTAACCCACACTTGCTGTGAGCGAGTATGAATTTTGATAGGACCAGCTGTCATTTCAGGGTTTGCTTTACCTGCACTTCTACGGATAAGGGCATTACAGCGGGCAATTAGCTCTTCAACATGAAACGGTTTTGTAAGGTAATCATCAGCACCTGCATCGAGGCCTTCTACTTTATCTTGCCAACGGTCACGCGCCGTTAAAATCAAAATAGGGATGGTAATGCCTTGAGCGCGAGCTTTGGTAATTAATTCGATACCATCTACTTTTGGAAGGCCTAAATCTACCACCGCCATATCAAGCGGGTACTCAGTAATGTGGAATAAACCAGCTTCACCATCGTGACAAAGGTCAACGCTATAACGCTCTTTTTCTAGAGCATTACGAAGGTTATCTGCTAAGTGTAAATCATCTTCAATAACTAAAATTCGCATTCTTAATCCTTTTTCACTTCGCCAGTCTTTTTGTTCACATGGACGTCAACCACATGGCCGTTCGTTTTTAAAATTCTTACGGTAAATACTTTGTCTTGCTCTGTGATTTTTAGGGTTCGGCCATCTTCAGACTTTTTGGCAATCATCACAGCTTGCTTTTTAGTCACCTCAGGTGCTTGGTTTTTATTGGCATCAGCATGAAAGCTTGATAATGCAAATAAAAGACTAAAACTGAAGGCTAAAAATATGCGCATGACGGGGAACTCCTAAACCAGACCCATTTAGTTTAATTAACCAATTAACTAAAATTCAAGTAATTACGTTAAATTCTGTAATTTGATAGCCAGATCTTAGTTAATAAGGCGTGAACAAACACTGAATTATTGATTCAGTTGAGTTCAGGCTTTAACCAAACACTTTTTTAAATGGTTTTACTACTGAGTTGTCATAAACACCTGCAGCAATATAAGGGTCGTTTGCTGCCCATTCGCGTGCTGCTTCTAATGAATCAAATTGCGCGACCACCAATGAGCCTGTAAAACCAGCCTCAGCTGGGTCTTCGCTATCAATTGCAGGAAGAGGGCCTGCTGTGAATAAACGATTTTGATCGTCTAACTCTTGAAGGCGAGCTAAGTGAGCTGGGCGTGCAGATTTGCGGGCTTCTAAACTATTTTCAACATCAGTTGAATAAATCATATACAGCATAGTGAGTTCTCAATGTTATTTTTAGAAAATAGTAGCATATTGTTAGCAATAGACGAGAGATTATTGTGTCATACATGTGTGTTCATTTGCTAAATAATCTTTACAGCTTTGCTTATAGCTTTCACTTATAAAGCTTGAAATACGCGGTGTAACACTGGTAGAGTCGCTGGGTTGAGAAAATAATAATAAGGTTTTTAAATGAGCGAAAAACGCGAGCACTTTAGCTCCCGCCTCGGTTTTATTTTAGCGGCAGCCGGTTCTGCTGTAGGTATCGGAAACTTAGTAGGTTTTCCTGTTTCAGCTACAAAAAACGGTGGTGGTGCTTTTCTTTTAGTTTATGCACTGTTTGTGATTTTTATCTGTTTGCCTGTGATGATGGCCGAAATGGCGATGGGCCGAAAAGCACAGAAAGATCCGCTTGGTTCATACAAAATCTTAGCGGGTAATGATCCAAAATGGAACTTTGCTGGCTTTTTAGCGGTATTAACGCCGTTTATGATTGCCGTTTTTTACATGGTGATCACCGTATGGATTTTCGGTTATTTATCGCAAACTGCATTCGGTAATCTAGATGCCTTGGCACAGCCTGATAATTTTGGCACTTTTATCAATAGCTACACAGTGTTTGGCTATATGGCCGTGGTTGCAATCATTGTTAACTTGATTCTGGTTGGTGGTGTAAAAGAAGGTATCGAGAAAGCGGCTAAGTTTATGATGCCAGCTTTATTTGTACTACTCACTGCGCTGGTTGTTTACGTATTAACACTGGATAATGCCATGGCTGGTGTGAAGTACTACATCGTTCCTGATTTCAGTAAAATGGATGCGAGCGTTTTAAATGGTGCATTAGCTCAAGCGTTTTTCTCATTGTCACTGGGTATGGGTATTTTAATGACCTATGCATCTTATATCTCTAAGAAAGACGATATAGTTGGCAGTGCTAAAATGGTTGCTGTAACAGACTCTCTTGTTGCCTTTATTGCGGGTCTTATGGTGCTTCCGGCTATTTTTAGTTTTAACCCGAATACAGATCCAAGTACGTTATCTGACTCATCAGTGTCGATGATTTTTGTATACCTACCGAAAATTTTATTAGCGCTTCAAGCTGATATTGGTTACGTGGGTGCATCAATTGTAGCGTTTGTATTCTTCTTATTAGTCTTTTTTGCTGCTATTACATCGCTTGTATCGATTGTCGAGGTACCGACAGCTTCATTAAGTGATCGCAAAGGCATTAGCCGTAAAAAAGCGTTAGCTATTTTAACTCTATCAACCGGTGTTTTAACTGTGCTGTGCACGATGTCGTTTGGTATGGTTGAATCATTAACAAATTTTGTTAGTTACGGCGGGGCAGATAAGAGCTTATTCGATATTGTTTATGATGTGTTTTACGACACGATTTTACCTCTTAATGGTTTAATGGTGTGTTTATTCGTTATGTATCGTTGGAAAAAAGCGAATCTTTCTGAAGAGTTAAGCCAAGGCTGTGAAGGCTATGTTGGTAGCTTTACAGAGAAGTATGTGAACTTTTCACTATCAACGTTTATTCCGGCAATTTTATTACTTATCTTTGTAAATACGGTCGCAACAAAGTTTTTTGCATTTAGTATTTTCGGATTTTAAAAGCCAGCTCAATACTCAGCCGCGCACTTGCGCGGCTTTTTTATAGCCTAGAATGCTCCGGCATCAAGCACATCACCTAAGCCAAGCGTAAACATCCACAACCCCCATAAGCTGTGCTCTATAACACACACGAAGGTAGAACGGCTTTGCGCATAGGTGTAAGAAAACAGCAGCCCACCTAAAAATGCTAGCAGTACTGCGAGTACATTCGCATAGACAATGTGAGCCAACGCAAACACCGATGCACTGACGATGATACGCACGGTTTTACTTGGCATAATCCGTTTATAGCGGTGAAAAAAGTAGGTTCTAAAAATAAGCTCTTGCGGCATCACCGATAAAATGGGGTAGAGCAATAGCAACATTAGCCAATCGTTAAATGAATTTCTTGGCAGTGAAAACCAGTTTTCTTGATTCATGATGCCGTAAAACATCCCTGAGAATAGCGCTCCTAAAAAGAAAAAACTAAATAAGCGACGTTTTACCGCACTAAATTGCCCAAGGCTAGTTAAACGAAAACGCTTAAAATGGGGGTCTGATAACAGCAACATGCCGCAAACAGTCATTAAAATAATAAGTGCAGGAATAAGCCAGTTCGCGAGATAGGCACGCAGAAAAAAGCCTAATAGCGGTAAACAAACAAATATGAGGGTAAATTCAAACCAGCGGTATTGGTTAGCGTTCAATGTCGTCTCAGCGTGTTTTTTATTTACGCTAACAAGCTAAGACGACAGATTTATGACATTAAGATTGCTTAGGATCTTTCTTTTCGTCATCTTCAGGTAAGTATTTGAAAAGGGCAATGATCGTTGCTAACACGCAAACAAAGGTAATACCCATTAAACCAAACACTTTAAAGTTAACCCAAAAATCGAGCGAGAAGTTATAGGCAATGTAGATATTTAGCGCAGAGATACCTGCGGTCACTGCAACCCAAAACAGGTTAAGTTTATTCCATAGTGCTTCTGGTACATCAATTTCTTGTTTACTCTCAGAGGCATTTTCTAAAACTGAGCTAAGTGCTTTTTTCACAAGATTTTTGCCAAGCACATAGCGGCTTACTAACAAAGTGACACTGAAAATGGCATAAACAATGGTGGCTTTCCATTTTACAAACTGCTCGTCGTGGAATACTAAGGTCAGCGTACCTAATACCACCGCTATAGCAAAAAACACCCAGTGACGGGTTGGTACTTTGCCATCTTTAAAATAACAATAAGCAACTTGAATTAAGGTGGTTAGCATCAGCAAGGCTGTTGCCCAATAAATATCAACTAACTTGAAAACCGCAAAAAACAAAATCAGCGGGATGTATTCAATAATCGCATGCATAGGTTTATAAATGCTCTAATTTAAAATGATACTGGGTTGTATCAAGTTATTGCGCAAGATACAAGGTTGACTTAGTAGCCCTGAAAGCTTAGCCTCCCGAGCCAATCTGGCCTAAACCTGCGTTTAGGTTGTTTTACCTTATCTTTTTCCGCTTAACCTCAGATGATTAAGCGGCGTATTTTGGAGCATTTTTATGAATAAAGCCGCACTAGTATCTCAAATGGCTGCCCACAGCGAATTAACAAAAAAAGACACACAAGCAGCTTTAACGAGCATGTTAAATGCTATCGAAAAGTCACTTTCTGAGGGTGACCAAGTGCAAATTAATGGCTTTGGTACGTTTGCCTTGAGTTATTACCCTGCCCGAAAAGGGCGCAACCCACAAACTGGTGAAGAAATTGAAATTGAAGGCGCCAACAAACCTGTTTTTAAACCTGCAAAAGCCCTAAAAGACGCCCTATAAGCAGGATTTGCAAAGGTCTTGTAGCTTTTACAGGGTGTGTCGCTTTGAATTTTAAATAAATTCAATATTTTCAGTTGGTTATATTTGGCATGGTGTCTGCTGTATTAGTGTGAGTTTTCACAAATAAGGAGATAGCATGTCAAATCTAAATAGCCAACTAAACGGTAAGAAAGTAGCGATATTAGCAACAAATGGTTTTGAGCAGAGTGAGCTGCTATCACCGCGCAGTGCGTTGCTTGAAGCAGGAGCTGAAGTCGAAGTTGTTTCGCTTGAAAGAGATGACATTACTGGTTGGGATGAAAATCAATGGGGAAAACGTGTAAGCGTTGACCGCATCGTCAGTGAGACAGATTCAAGTGAATATGATGCTCTATTATTACCGGGCGGTTTATTTAATCCAGATACTTTACGCCAAAACAGTGAAGCTAAAGCCTTTGTTGATGGCTTTTTCAGTGCAGGCAAAAACAAGCCTATCGCTTCGATTTGCCACGGCCCATGGTTACTAGCCGAAATTAACAAACTACGGGAGCGCAAAGTAACGTCATACCCAAGTATTAAAACGGATTTAATCAATGCAGGAGCTAATTGGGTTGATCAAGAGGTGTGTGTTGATGATGGCATAGTCACAAGCCGAAGCCCAGCCGACTTAGAGGCTTTTAATCGTAAGTTTATCGAAGAGATTAAAGAGGGTGTGCACCGCCACCATTAATAATTAATGAGTAGATACATAAAAGGGCCTTTAAGGCCCTTTTTAAGTAATAAAACAACTTACTTTGTAGCGGCTTTCATACTGGCTACAAACTCTTTTAAACCAGTTAGCATTGCTGCTTGGTCATCAAGGTTCGCCTCGATGATTTTAACAACCGCAGAGCCTGAAATCGCACCAGCAGCCCCAGAATCGAGTGCTGATTTAACATCTTCTGGTGTTGATACACCAAAGCCTAATAATGCCGGTGCAGCATGGTAATCTTTTAGCTTTTTAACTAACGAATCTGCTGGCATTTGTGCTTTGGTTTCTGTACCCGTTACACCTGCGCGTGAAAGAAGGTATGTATAACCACGACCATATGAAGCACATTCTCGAAGAGTGTCATCATCTGCATTAGGTGTCGCAATAAAAATTGGATCAATACCATTTTTCATTGCTGTTTGGCGAAATAGCTTTGACTCATGCAGCGGTACGTCAGCCACTAAAATTGAATCAACGCCTGCTTCTTTAGCATCTTGATAGAACTTTTCAAGGCCACGCTTAAACACAAGGTTTGAATACAATAACAGGCCAATTGGAATATCGGCATTGTACTGGCGCACTTGTTTGATGATATCAAAGCAATCTTGGGTATTAATGTTTTCATCAAGCGCACGAATGTTGGCAGCTTGGATCACCGGGCCATCTGCAATCGGATCTGAAAACGGAATACCAAGCTCAAGGGCATCAGCACCGCCATCAATTAAGCTTTTAATGATTTCAACACTGAGTGCTTTATTAGGATCACCAATAGTAACAAACGGTACAAAGGCACCTTGATTCGTTTCATTTAATGTGGCGAACATGTGTCCGTAACGGTTAGTCTGGCTCATAGCGCGCCTCCTTCTGATAAAACACTGTGTACGTGAGCCAAATCTTTATCGCCTCGGCCACTTAGGTTTACTACTAAAATAGTGTCTTCGGTTTGTTGTTCGGCATATTTAAGGGCGTATGCAAGGGCATGGCTTGATTCAAGCGCTGGAATAATCCCTTCGTTTTTAGCCAGTAGTTGGAACGCTTCAAGCGCTTCAGTATCGCTAATACCAACGTACTCTGCACGGCCAGTTTCATGTAAATGAGCATGTTGTGGGCCTACAGCTGGGTAATCAAGACCTGCTGATACAGAATAAGACTCTTCAATTTGGCCATCGTCATTTTGCATAATATAAGTATAGGTACCGTGTAAAATGCCTTTTGTGCCTTTACATAGCGTAGCACCGTGTTGATGGGTATCTAAGCCTTTACCAGCGGGTTCTACACCAATTAGTTTTACGCTTGGCTCATCAATAAAGTCTGTGAACATACCAATGGCGTTAGAACCACCACCTACACAAGCCAGCACCGCATCCGGTAAGCGCCCTTCAGCTTTAAGCACTTGTTGTTTTGCTTCTTCACCAATCATTTTTTGGAACTCACGCACCATGGTTGGGAATGGGTGAGGGCCTGCTGCAGTGCCTAGTAAATAGTGAGCATCTTTATAATTTGCTGACCAGTCACGCAATGCTTCGTTTACTGCGTCTTTTAAAGTACCAGAGCCCGCTGTGACAGGAATAACCTCTGCACCCATTAGTTTCATACGAAATACGTTTGGTTGCTGACGTTCAACGTCTTTTGCACCCATGTAAACACGGCATTTTAAGCCAAGTAGGGCACACGCAAGGGCCGTTGCAACACCGTGTTGGCCGGCACCTGTTTCTGCAATCACTTCTTTTTTACCCATACGCTTGGTGAGCAATGCCTGACCAAGTACTTGGTTGGTTTTGTGCGCACCACCATGGAGTAAATCTTCACGCTTTAAATACAGTTTTACCTTAGGATTTTTAACTAAGTTACGTGTCAGAGTTAATGGCGTAGGACGACCTGCGTATTCATTTAATAGCTTTTCAAACTCAGCCTGAAAAGCTGGATCGTTTTGTGATTTATTAAACTCTGCTTCTAGTTGCTTGAGTGCTGGCACAAGCAGCTGTGGTACAAACATACCACCGAATTCACCGAAATAAGCTGGATTTTGCATTCTAACCTCAATAATTTCTGATATGCGAAAACGCATTTTGTAATTTTGTTTGGCACTTTTTGCCCGCTGACGCTTCAACGCCAGAATTTAGGTCAAGGCCATTAGCACCGCGATAAAGCGCTGCATGAATATTCTCTGGGTTTAAACCACCGGCTAACATAAAAGGTACTGTTGCTGTCTCTAATACAGACCAATCAAATGCTTCGCCAGTGCCGCCTTTTTGGCTTTTGCTGTAAGTATCGTATAAATGGCGGTCAACCCCTTCAAGCGGTTTAGGTAATTCACCTTTAACGGCTTGGGCTTTCCAAATTTCACAGCCAAGCGGTAATTGCTTTCTGAGACTTTGAATATACTCGCTATTCTCGTCACCATGTAATTGCACTGCAGCTAGTTTCAAGCTTTGAGCATAATCGACCACTTGTTCAAGAGGTGCATTGACAAACACACCTACATACGCGAGTGGGGCACTTTGCGTAACTTGCTTGGCGCAGTCGATATCAACATAACGTGGCGATTTAGGATAAAAAATTAAGCCACCATACACAGCACCACTGGCGTAGGCTGCCATCGCATCTTGTGAACGAGTTAAACCGCACACTTTGTTTTCACCTAAAATGACTTTACGACATGCGGCTTCTAAGTCGCGCTCAGCCATTAGTGAGCTGCCAATTAAAAAGCCATCGCACAGTGGCGCAAGCCGTTTTACATCTTTATGGGTATAAATGCCCGACTCTGAAATAACCACTTTGTCATTTGGGATAAGCTGGCGTAATCGCTCTGTTGTTGCAAGATCAGTACTTAAATCACGAAGGTCGCGGTTATTAATACCAATTAGGCTGGCATTAAGTGCAAGTGCACGACTTACTTCTTGCTCATTACTGACTTCAGTAAGTACCGACATATTTAAAGAGTCAGCCACTTTTTGAAGCGCTAAATATTGCTCGTCATCAAGGACTGAGAGCATTAATAAAATGGCATCACCACCAGATAAGCGTGCTAAGTAAACTTGGTACTCATCAATAAAGAAGTCTTTACAAATAAGTGGCTGCTCCACTTGGCTGCGCACGTATTCGAGGTACTGATAGCTACCTTGGAAATATTTTTCGTCAGTTAATACGCTCATACAAGTTGCGTATTTTTTATAAACCGATGTAATTTCGTCTAAATTGAATAGTTCGCGAATAAGCCCTTTTGACGGTGAGGCCTTTTTACACTCTAAAATAAATTGTGTGCCTGTTGCTGCTAACGCCGCTTCAAAGTCACGCTTGGTTGGCACAACATCGCCAATGAATGACTCAAGCGGGCGCTGTGCTTTTCTTTGTTCTAATTCAATGCGTTTGTCGGCAACAATTTTGTCTAACACGTTAGCCATGACTTACCTCAATAATTGCGTTCAATGTGTTCATCGCTTTGCCTGATGCTAATAATTCGCTTACTTGATCTGCGGCTGCTTTTAAATCACTTGCTTTATCGGTTAAATAAAGAAGGGCGGCAACGTTGGCTATAATGGCTGCGTTATGCGCCATCTCACCTTGACCTTGTAAAATCGCTAAGCTTGCTTTTGCGTTATATTCTGGCCCTTGGCCTGCAAGTTGTTCAAGTGAATAGTTTGCAAGACCAAAATCGCTCGCTGTTAGCGTGTATTCGCTCAGTTCACCGTTATTAAGCTCAACCACTTTGGTTGTCCCGTGCAAGGCAATTTCGTCAGTGCCTGCACCATGAACCACCATGGCGCGTTTTGTGCCAAGGGTTTTTAAAGTTTCGGCCATTGGTAAACACAGCGAAGGGTCATAAACACCAAGCAATTGCACCTCAGGAGCTGCAGGGTTTGCCAGCGGCCCTAAAATATTAAAAATTGTGCGGCTTTTAAGGGCTGTTCGCACGCCCATCGCATGGCGTACACCACTGTGATAATGCGGCGCAAATAAAAATGTAAAGCCGGTATTTTCTAAACAATGGGCAGCTTGCTCAGGGCTCATATCGATATTGATACCCAAGGCTTTAAGTAAATCCGCTGAGCCCGAATTACTCGACACACTGCGATTACCATGTTTGACCATATTGATGCCCGCAGCGGCGGCAACAATAGCAGCTGTGGTACTAATATTAATTGTGTTTGAGCCATCGCCACCGGTACCACAGCTATCAGCAAGTAAGGTTTTGCTGGTTTTAAATGGCACTGCATTGGCGCGCATTGATGCTGCCGCACCGGCGATTTCATCACTTGTTTCGCCTTTTAGTTTTAGGGCGATAAGTGCAGCAGTTAATTCAATATCATTAAGCTGGCCATTCATGATGGCATCAAACAATGCAGTTGCTTGCGAAAACGATAAATCTTGCTTTGCTAATAATTGGTTTAACTGGGTTTGAGTTGTTGCTTCCATGTTATTCCTCTACTGCACGCGTGCCGTTAAAAATTCAATGCTTTGCTGTAATAGCAATGCGCCATTTGGCGTTAAAATTGACTCAGGATGAAACTGATAGCCAAGGGCATTATCTTGTTGATGGTAAATTGCCATTGGAATATTTTCATAACAAGCAATTACTTCAACATCATCAGGGACTTTAGTTGCCATTAATGAATGATAACGAGCAACTGGCATTTTATCGCCCATACCTGCGAATACTGGGTGCTCAGTCAACGTAATAATTGATGACTTGCCATGCACAGTTTCGCCGGCATGACCAATAACCCCGCCGTAGCTTTGTGTTAGAGCTTGCTGTCCTAAACAGATACCCAGCATCGGGAAGCGGCCTTTACATAGTTCAATGAGTTCCATTAAACAACCCGCATCAGATGGCGCGCCAGGGCCTGGTGAAAGCACTAATAACACGGGTACTGTCTCTTGGCACATTTTCTCAAAGATGCTTTGTGCACTGATGTTATTACGGTATACCACTAACTGGCACCCTAACATAGAAAGTTCATCGACTAAGTTATAACTAAATGAATCAAAGTTATCTAAAAAGTAGATTTTATAGGCTGATGTTGTCGTCATTGTTGTGCCTCGTAAGTCGATTGAATCGCAGTGATCACAGCTTGTGCTTTAGCGCGGGTTTCATTGGCTTCTGATTGTGGATCTGAATCAAACACCACACCTGCACCTGCTTGCACGTAGGCTGTGCCGTTTTTAACAAAGGCAGAGCGAATAACAATACAGCTATCCATGGCGCCATCGCCCGTTAAATAACCCACTGCACCTCCATAGCTGCCGCGGCGTTTTCGTTCGGTTTGACGAACTAATTCAGCGGCGCGAACTTTAGGCGCGCCCACCAAGGTGCCCATGTTCATACAGGCTTGGTAGGCATGCAGCGCATCGAGTTCAGGCTTTAAAGTGCCAACAACACGTGAAACTAAGTGCATCACTTGTGAGTAGCGGTCTACTTTTAATAATTCTTTCGCGTGACGTGTGCCTGGTACGCTAATACGGGCAACATCATTTCGCGCTAAATCAACTAGCATAAGGTGCTCAGCACGCTCTTTTTGGTCGTTGCGAAGTTCAAGCTCAATGCGGCTGTCTAGGTCTGGATTAATTTGCCCGTTAGCAAACTTGCCACGAGGGCGAGTACCAGCAATTGGGTATACCTCAACTTGTTTACTCTCTGCGCAATATTTGAGGGCTGACTCGGGTGATGCGCCGAATAACACGAACTCTTCATCGCGCATGTAAAACATATATGGGCTTGGGTTTTGTTGTTTTAGTTGGCTGTAAGCATGAAGTGAGTCAGGGCAGGCGAGAGAAAAAGTACGTGATGGAACAACTTGGAAAATATCACCATCAACGATGTTGTTTTTTAACTTGATGACGTGTTCGCAGTATTGCTCGTCGCTAACATCGACAGAAATTGGGTTTGAGCCTGTTTGCTTTTGCCCTTGGTAGCTTTGTGCATTGTCACATACGGTATTTAAACGCTCTAACTGTTGACCAACCTCAAAGCAATTAGCATGAACTTCAGGGCCGTTAAATACATTGCCAATTAGCTCGGTTGTTTTTGCTTGATGGTCGATGACAACTAACGTTTCGGCTAGGTAGAAAACATAATCAGGGCAACTGTTTTCGCCGTCAGGCACATCAGAAAGAGTTTCGAAATTAGCAACCATATCGTAGGCAAACACACCACCTAAAAACACAGAAAACGGATTGTCTGTGGTGCTTTTAATACTATTTATGCAGCTGCGTAGTGCACTAAATGCGTTATCTGCAACTAGTTTACTGGCTTCATCAATATCGCTGGCAATCTCGTTGTAGGTTAAGGTTAATGTGTCTTCTACAAGCTCTGCAGAACAATTTTGCACATGGCTTTGTAAATAAGGCAGTAATTGTTTGCCGTTATTAGACTGTGCTGTGAGTGTGACCTGTTTGCCTTGGCAAACAATACGTAGCGCTGAGTCAACCAAAATTAGACTTTTTACACTGTCTTTAGAATCAATTTCAGCAGACTCTAACAGCAGTGAATTAGGCTTATCGAGTAAACTGTATAACGCAAGTGGGCTACTTATGTAGTCGCGCACTTGAGTGATACTGGTTACTTCACCCGGTGTCGTTGTTATATGACTAAAAATCAAACCTCATTCTCCCTCATTCCCAAAAACTCTTTAAAAAACAAAACCCCGCAAAGCGATGCTTGGCGGGGTTCGTATAAAGATGCCTATAAATTAGATAGACCCTTACCGTCCCGCTAAGCCAGGCGCCACCACCAATGATGTGTAAGAGTTGCTATGTAATTCATTATAAAACCTTAAAATTTAGATATAAAAAAACCCGCTACATGAGCGGGTTTAGAAATCGTTAGACACGACAATTCGTCACCCGCTTGTTACGAGTGCCACCACCAAATTGTGATTTGAATTGTTTTGTTCATTGTTGTTTCTTATTTAACGTGTCTGAAAGTGCATACAGTAAAGCGTACCTGAGCCGATACTGTCAAGCATTAATTTACATATTAGTACGAGTTGTGTATTTACCTATCGTAATTACCCATTTATGAGGGTAAAACACACAGTTATATAAGATAATCACGCCCTCGCAGTAAAATTTTGTTATACTCACATCATTGATTCAAGAACTTACGTAAAGCAGTCTTTCCCTTTGATAAAATACGATTTACATAGCCACACCACATACTCTGATGGTCAGCTATCAGTCGAGCAATTGTTACACCGCGCGGTTGAGAAAAACATAGATGTGTTTGCAATTACCGATCACGACACGTTAAGTGCCATAAAACCAGCTCGCCAAGTCATAGCTGATGATAATTTACCGCTTAAATTAATTGCTGGTGTTGAAGTATCAACAAAATGGGAAAGCTTCGAAATTCATATTGTTGGCTTAAATGTTGATGATGAAAATGACTCACTGTTGTCATTATTACAAGCGCAACAAGCCAAACGTGAAGAGCGAGCAACCGAGATAGGTCGCCGCCTTGCTAAAAATGGTTTTGAAGGCATTTATGACCAAGCAAAAACATTTGCTGAAAACGCACAAATCACACGCGCGCACTTTGCCCGTGCACTGATTGAGCGTGGTGTAGCTAAAAACTTCCCAGGCGTATTTAAAAAATACTTAGGGCGAGGAAAAACAGGCTATGTGCCAAGTAGTTGGTGCGATATGCAAACAGCAATTGCTGCTATTCATCAAGCTGGTGGAGTTGCTGTACTTGCACATCCTGGGCGTTATCAAATGTCGAATAAGTGGCTGCGTAAGTTAATTATTGAATTTAAAGACGCGGGTGGTGATGCTATGGAAGTGGCACAACCACAGCAAGCGCCGAGTGAGCGCCAGTTTTTAGGTGAATTGAGTCGTGAATACGGGTTACTTGCATCGCAAGGCTCAGACTTTCATTTTCCGACAAGTTGGTTAGAGCTGGGTAAAAATTTATACTTACCAAAAGATTGCCAAGGGGTTTGGCAAGCATGGGAAGGGCAATAGGAGCGTATAATGAGTCAGTTTTTTCATATTCATCCAGATAATCCGCAACCACGTTTGATCAGCCAAGCGGTTGATATAATTAAACAAGGTGGTGTGATTGTTTATCCAACCGATTCAGGCTACGCAATTGGTTGTAGTATTGGTAATAAGCAAGCAAAAGAGCGCATTGAGCGTATCCGTGGTGTTGAAAAACATCATAACTTTACTTTGGTATGTCGCGACTTATCGGAGCTATCAACCTATGCTCGCGTTGATAATCAGTTATTCAGATTAATTAAAAATAACACTCCAGGGCCTTATACTTTTATCTTCAAAGGCACTAAAGAAGTACCAAAGCGTTTATTGAACGAGAAGAAAAAAACCATTGGTATTCGTGTTATAGAACATCCGATCACTTGTGCTTTATTGGCTGAGTTAGGTGAGCCTTTAATGTCGTGTTCTTTAATTTTACCGGGTGAGCAATTTACAGAAGCTGATCCTGATGAAATTCGCGATCGCATTGAAAAGCAAGTTGATTTAATTATTCATGGTGGTTATCTTCCTGAACAGGCAACCACAGTGATTGATTTGTCGGATGATGATATCGAAATTTTACGTGTGGGTTGTGGTGATACTAAACCATTTGAACTGTAGAGATTTCATTGACTAGCCAAGAGCTTGATGCCCAAGATAACTTACAAGAGCCAGTACAGCAAAAGCTGCCACTGGCTTTTTTGCATGGCAAAGCGGTGGTCGACAAACCTGAAGACTTATATATTCCTCCCGATGCGTTGGAGATCATTTTAGAGACCTTTGAAGGCCCTCTTGATTTACTTCTGTATTTAATCAAAAAACACAAACTAGATGTGCTAGAGCTCTCTATTTTTAGCATTACTGAGCAATACGTTAGTTATGTTGAAATGATGAGTGAGTTTCAGCTTGAACTGGCTGGTGAATACCTTGTCATGGCAGCTTTATTAGCACAAATTAAATCACGATTATTACTACCAAAACATGAAGAGCTTGAAGAGGAAGAAGACCCACGAGCTGAGCTTGTCAGACGTTTACAGGAATACGAACAATTTAAAAAAGCTGCCGAAAACCTTGACGAAATTCCTCGCGAAGGCCGCGATATCTTTGTAGCCGAAGCAATGATGCCAGAATTTGGTGAGCGTGAGTTACTGTTACCTGACGTTGACATGAAAGACTTGTTAGTTGCACTAAGCGACGTTATGGCCCGAGCTAAAACATTTGAACACCATCATATTACCGCAGAGGCTTTATCGACCCGTGAACGTATGAGCTTAATCTTAGATAAGCTCTCAGAAGCCCAATCACAGTTGCCTTTTAGTACTCTTTTTACTATTGAAGAGGGCAGAAGCGGTGTTGTAGTTAGCTTTATCGCCATGTTAGAACTGGTGAAAGAAAACCTGATCAGCTGCTTTCAGGTAGATGCCAATAGCCAGATATATGTTGGTTTAGTGGAAGAGAGCGAATAGCTGGAAGCTAAAATTTTTCTGTTTAAAGCTTTAAGTGGTTAGATTTAAGTTTCAAAATCTGTGCCTTCTTCATGGCAAGTAGGTCATCAACAATCAAGATAATCACTAAAGTCTGCTTTGTATTCTAATAAAACACATAACTTACAAAGTGTTAAACAATTGCGCCAAGACTAAGTAGCTGATAAGTTGGTTTTTCCCATTTTGGGGTAAGCCTACTATTAAGGAAAATATAATGAAAAAGTTAGGAATGGTACTGTTATCTCTCGCTGCATTTGGTGCCTCAGCTGCAGAAAGTTTGCAATTAGACCTTAACCTTTATTTGAATAATCAACTTGTAAAAACGCACGTTGTTAAAACTGAAGAAGACAAAACTGAAACAGTCACTGCAGATGATATTCTTAAATTTGATGTAACCCCTACGTTGAACGAGCAAATTGTGACACTAACATCAGCACTCTATAAATTTGAAAATGGCTCTTACAATAAATTTCAGGAACCTAAGTTAATGGTAAACCTTAACGAACCTGCAACGATTGAGGTTGGAACTGAGGGTGTTGAAGTGTACAGGATTGAAATAACAGCAAGTAAAATATAATTGCTAACTATCTACCCAGGTGTTTATTGAAAATACTAAACACCGAGTAGTGCAAGAAATCATTAAAATGACTAAGTAGTGAACTAATAAAAAATAGATTTCAATAAACAAGATAAAAAGTACCTAAAATGCTTGATTTGAGTATTTTAAGGGCATTAGCTCCTAGGGGAGAAAATGAATACACTAGAAGAATTGAAAGCTCACTCACCAAATTGTTTTTCGAATTTCGTATTAAAGAGTTTAGAGCTACCACAACTTCAACTTGATGAGCTATTTGTGAGCAAAGCTGTTCATTGTAAATGCGGGCACGATGCTTATTCTGTTTTAGGCCACAAAGAAGTTGAAGTTAAGGGTTTCTTTCGCAAACGAGAAAATGTGAACATTCTACCTCCGATATACCTTGAATGTTTAAATTGTGGTTCTGTGCAATTAATTTTTGACCCAGAAAAATATGGGTGGGATGGTATCAATGGCGATAACGCAAATGTTGTCGGTAAAGGAAAGCCTGTTCCTCTTGGTTTCGAAGGCAAGGTTGCTATTTTATACAGCTATCAAGGTCTAGAAAATTACGTGGATATTTCCTCGGAATTTGGTAGAGATATGTTTGATACTTTTGGTTTGTATATTTATAACCATAATAAGCTAGAGCCTATTATTAATTGTGAATGCGCATAATTTGCGATTCAGATTTGAATCAATCTACTTAGATAGTGCGATTTTAGTATTATTTAATTCACTGATTAGCAAACGGAAATTTTAAGGAAAGCAGATGCAAAGTAAACACTTTACAATCAAAACCATGACCAAGAAGGAAGTCGAGCTCATGATTGATTGGGCTGCAGCAGAAGGCTGGAATCCAGGCCTTAATGATGCAGAGTGTTATTTTGCTGCTGATCCTGAAGGATTTCTGGTTGGTTTTCTTGGCGATGAGCCTATTGCTACAATTTCTGCCATTAATTATCACGATGCATTTGGCTTTATCGGCTTTTACATTGTTAAACCCGGTTACCGTGGCAAAGGTTACGGAATACAAATTTGGAATGCCGCGTTAAAGCGCCTTGAAGGGTTGAATATCGGCCTTGATGGTGTAGTGGAACAGCAAGAAAACTATAAAAAGTCTGGTTTTAACCTGGCCTATCGCAATATTCGTTTTGCAGGAGTCGGTGGTGGTAATTCACGGCAAAATTCAGATATTGTTGATCTTGCCACTGTGCCATTCGAAATTATTGACGCATACGAACAGGCTTTTTTCCCAGTAAATAGGGCAAACTTTACTAAAGCCTGGTTAAGCCAACCCCAATGCGACGCTTTGGGCGTAATGAGCAATGGGGAATTGGCAGGATACGGGGTAATTCGCAAATGCCAGAATGGCTTTAAAATTGGCCCTCTATTTGCCGACTCACCACAATTAGCTGAATCTTTGTTCCTTGCTTTAAAATCTAAAGTAAGTGCATCTGAAGCTATTTTCCTTGACACGCCAGAAATCAATCAAGCTGCTGTTGCTTTAGCACAGAAGTACAACATGCAGGTGTCATTTGAAACCGCCAGAATGTATACCGGCGACTCTCCGAGTTTGCCATTAAATCGTATTTTTGGTGTGACTTCTTTTGAAATCGGCTGAGTTTATTGGGGTGAGCGACTAATCGGTTGTGAGAAAACTAAAAATTTATCACGTTAAGAATTAGACGCTTTTATTAACGAAGATTCATACTACTGCTAGCACCTAGCACCTAGCACCTAGCACCTAGCACCTAGCACCTTTTTCTCTTTCCCCTTACAACTTTACCCTTTCCCCTAAGATGTGCATATACGCACAGAAGCTGTTCGTTTTACGCTATTTTCATTATATAAATCCTAAGCTAAGCTGTACTTAGTTTCGTAATTCTCATAGGAAATGAGTATGTTAAAGAATTCAAAGTCAAGTTATGGCTGGGTCGCCATCTTAGTGCACTGGTTAATGGCTCTAGGGGTGTTTGGTTTGTTTGGCTTAGGCGTGTATATGGTTGAGTTAACCTATTATGATGCATGGTACAAAGGCTCTTTGGATTTACATAAAAGCGTGGGTATTACCTTAGCGGCATTATTGTTGTTTCGTTTTGGTTGGCGCTTGTTAGGTACTCAACCTGAGCCTGTTGCTGGTAGCTCAAAGGCAATGAATCATGTTGCTCACTCAGTACATAAACTGATTTATTTAGCTCTAATCGTTATTGTGACATCGGGCTATTTAATCTCTACGGCTGATGGCCGTGCAATTGAAGTATTTAATTTATTTGCTGTACCGGCATTACCCGAGTCGGTCGCGAACCAAGAAGATATTGCAGGTAAAATTCACTTTTATGCCGCGTATGGGCTAATAGCTGTGGTTGTTTTACATGCTTTAGGGGCACTAAAACATCATTTTATCGATAAAGATAAAACCTTAATTAGAATGATCAAACCATTGAAGGATGATTAATATGAAAAAATTACTATTAGGCACAGCACTAAGTGCTGCACTTTTCTCAACAGCTAACGCAAATGCAGCTGACTACGTTATTGATACAGATGGTGCGCACGCATTTGTTACTTTTAAAATTAAGCACTTAGGTTACAGCTGGTTACATGGTCGCTTTAACACCTTCTCAGGTGATTTTAGCTATGACGATAAAGCTCCTAATGCTTCTAAAATCAATGTAACGATTGATACTAAAAGCATCGACTCAAATCATGCCGAGCGTGATAAGCACTTACGTGGTAAAGACTTCTTAAATGTTGATAAATACCCAACTGCAACATTTAAAAGTACATCAATTAAATTTGATGAAGACGGTGATGAAGCGGATGTTACAGGTGAATTTACCTTAAATGGTGTTACTAAAACCATTACTTTTGAAATTGATAAAATTGGTGAAGGTAAAGATCCTTGGGGTGGTTACCGCGTTGGTTTTGAAGGCGAAACTAGCCTAAAACTAGCTGACTATGGTATCGACTACAACCTTGGCCCAGCATCAACACATGTTGATATTGGTTTATTTATTGAAGGTATTCGTAAGTAACAACAGTTTAAATCAGTGCCGCTTAATGGGCGGCACTTTCATTTCTTTTAATTAATCTCTTTTCCAAAATAGGCTGCAAATTATCGGGTAGCCACCTTATCATCACATCGTGAAAAGCCTGAGTATGGGCTATTTTTTCAAGCGTAATATCTAACTGTTTTATATGCTCACTACCTTGTTCGTTATTCGTACAGCCAATATAACCAAGGCTTAAATCGGGCGCCTCTGACAGTGTCAATTGTGTGAGCTCATCTTCAAATCCCATTGAACGAGCTAAATAGTAGTGCTCGCTGGGGTAGCCAAGCAGTATATCAATTCGTTTCTTATTAAGCATGTATGTCAAACTTGCTAAAGTGTCGCGACCGGGTCTTGAGATAATATTGGCATCATGGCTGGTGTTTATAACATTATCTATGTCTTTGCCAAATGAGCGACTCATAGACACTCCAAGAGCAAGGTGCTTATCTGCAAGTAATGTTTTTAATGAAACAGGCTTTGCTGTGTTCAGTTCTAGAGTGTTCACTAACTCTTTTCTAATTGCTATAGAAGGGGATAACCCAACTGTTGATGTATGTTTAGAAAAAACAATATGCTGACGGCGATGCTCACTTTGGTACAAAGATAGCATACAGTAATTATTATATGGATTTGATAGCTCATGCACTGCGCGACTTGCAGGAAAGAGGGAGCGCTTAAAAGTGTAATCAGGCATCGCTTGTTCAAGCAGTTTGATTACGCTCTCATCTCGCCCTGTACCTTCATACTTGTCATTCATGATGTAGTAGGGAGCAAAATCAACCATGATCCACTCAATGACTTTTGGTTGTTCAGTTGCCTGTGAAACAGCACTGCAAAAAAATAACAAAAGCAACCAGAAACGACGCATTGTTACTACCTATAATTAAGTATTGTTAAATCTAAGTTTAGCAGGGATTTAGGTTTGTGATAGTAGGTATGTAGACTATAACGCCAGCATTGTAGCTGGCGTTAATCGGTTGGTTTTAATTGGCTTTTAACCACTTAACAAATTGACGGGCATCACTCGCCTTTTGGAAAATGGCATTTTTCAAGCCCTGCGTGTCACTAAAGATTACACGCTGTTTGTTAACCGAAATTGATTGCACTGGATGTGCGATTTGGATCAAAGATCCATTGTATTTATATGACATAATAAAACTCACTCTTTCTTTTTGTCTGTGTCTGTAGAGCTTTAAAAGGCATTAAAAAATACAGACCGACATTTGTTGTCTTGCATACAGTGTTGACTAAGTTTGTGACAGTTTAGTGATGATTTATAAATTCATCTAAATGTCATTTAGCAACTCGGGTTGCAAGTGATTATACGAATATGCGGGAATTACTGGATCAAGGTAAGGGGTTAACCGCGAGGTTTTTTTAAAACCAGAGGACTAGATTACGTTAAGATTTTTCATAGTGCAAGGTTTATTTTTTAAACACAGCAATTAATTTCTGGATATTTTTTCGAAACAAGTGTAGTGTGAATTGGCACAAAAACAACAATAAATAGGTATGACCATGAATTACCTGTTAGTAACGGATATTTTCGGGAAAACTGCGCATTTAACCCAGCTTGCTCAGCAGCTTCGTGGCAAAACGTGCCTATGTGATCCATATTCGGGTCAAATTCAACTTCCTATTAATGAACAGTTTCAATATCAACACTTTCTGACTCATTGTGGCCATGACGGTTATCTCGAAAAAGTGCATCTGAAAATGTCATCCTTGCGTGAGCCTACAACAATTATCGCGTTTAGTGCTGGAGCAACAGCTGTTTGGCGTGCTCAAGCAGAGTTGAAAAATACAGCGATAAAACGGGTTATTGCTTTTTACCCATCACAAGTGAGAAATCACCTTGAGCTTGAAGCGTCTATTCCATTTAGGTTTATTTTTCCTAAAAAAGAAACGCATTTTGAGCTTGCTCCGGTGGTGTCTGCTTTAAAAGCCAAAGCAGGTGTTCAATGTGATATTACACAATATGAGCATGGGTTTATGAACCCTTTATCAGATAACTTTAATCAACGCGCTTTTCAGTATTTTACAAAACAACTTTTGCTCAGCCATGATTGCGAACAACTCGTGACTAATGCATAAAGACTAGTCTATAGTTATTACTAAACAATATTATAAGTAATAGCTATGACGGACCATTCAAATTACAGCCACTTTTTATCGAACCCTGTTGCTAAACCTCCCTGTCGCATGACGAATGCGCAAATGTATGGTTTTTTTGTTTCAGCATGTGAGCAAAAGATGCAGGCTTATGTTGATACCACATTGAATTTACTGGCTACAGATTCAGTCTCTTTTAATGTATTAGGTAGCAGTTGCTTGCTCACCTTTACTGACATAGAAAAAATCTCCTCTTTGACACCTCCCTTTTCAGAGCATGGGTGGATGCAAGAAACGGATATCATTATTTGGCTTCCCGTAGCAAAAATGGTCAAGGGAGATATTAATCACCTCTATTGGTATCCGGCGTTTATCAGCGTAAATAACATTTATGCTTTAATTAATGGCAGAGAGGCGTGGGGTTACAATAAATATTTATGTGAATATCAAATGCCATCTGCGTTAGATGACGCTGGTCGGTTTGCTATATCCCTTGAATGCTTTGATGTGTTTAAACCTGATTCTAAATTAGCAATGCATGAGTTGCTAACTATTGAGCAAACGGACGCGAGTATCTCTGAAAATTTGCTCGACAACGTTTCACGATTTTCAAAACGCGTTGCTGATTTATTTGACTCTCAAGTTAAAGGTATTGACTTAGCACTGCTAAAACAATTGTTAGAGGGTTTCATTCATCCCCAGATGGATCAAATTTTGTTTAAGCAATTTCCCGATGGAGAGGGTAATAAAGCAGTTTATCAGAGCGTGGTTCATTCACCGTCTGTAATCAAAAAAGTCCATCAGTTAACACTTTTGCACAATGATTTTAAGCTTAATGTTAAATCTCTGGCGAGTTTTCCGCTTAATGACATGTTCGGCATAGCACTTGGCAAACAATCTGTTCACTTACCGTTTTACGTCAATATGGATTTTGACCAACTTGGCGCGACTCAAGTTTTACCAGAGTAAAGGATAACCATGCAAAAAGAAAAAATTACTATTGTCGGTGGCGGTGTAGCAGCAATGACCGCTGCAGTTTATCTGACAGAGCAGTCAGACTGGCAGCAACATCGTGAAATAACCGTGTATCAACAGGGCTGGCGCTTAGGAGGCAAGGGCGCAAGTGGTCGTAATAGCCATTTTGGTCAGCGTATTGAAGAGCATGGTTTACATGTGTGGTTTGGTGCTTATGTAAATAGTTTTCGTACCCTTGAAGGAGTATATAACTCACTCAACCGACCTGCTAGTTGTTCGCTGGCAACCTGGCAGCAGGCATTCAAACCGCATAGTTTTATTGCTTTGCAAGAATTTATTGATAACGAATGGCAAACTTGGCCTATTGATTTTCCAACAGTTGCTGGAAATCCTGCTGATGGCAGCCTTGATATTTCGGTGTGGGATTTTATCACCATGACATTAGCATGGCTCAAAAAATGGACAGAAGGCATTGAGCTAGTGTGTCAGCAGCACCAAACTAAAACAAAATTGGTGACCAAAAAATCACGAGATCAGTCTTTACTTAAGTATATGTACCAAGAGATCAAAACGGATATTGATACGCAGCTTAGTGGGGCAAGGCAATTTATCGATGATATTGAGGCGGGAGCGGCAGAAGTAGTATCAAGCCCTCGCTCATTACTGACGCACTTATTGCAGTTTACTTCGCAGCAAACAACCCACACAAGTAAACAAGCTGATCGCCTCGTTATTTGGTATATCGTTCGCAAGATAAAGCGTTGGTTCAAAGAGCAGATAATTGACTTACTGGATGAAAACGCAGAATTAAGACGACTTTATATCTGCGCTGACTTAGCCATTGCTATGCTCACAGGGCTGATAAAAGATAAAGTCTACCGAGATGGCTTTGGTGTCATTAATTGCTACGATTTTCGTCAGTGGCTTGAAAAAAATGGAGCTAATAAAACTTACAGTGTGAATTCAGCACCGGTACGCGGTTTTTATGATTTAGTGTTTGCTTATCCAAATGGTGATTTTAACAAGCCGAATGTTGAAGCCGGTGTGGCTGCGCTTGCTATGTTACGTATTGGCCTTTGCTATAAAGGCGGTGTAATGTGGAAAATGCAAGCGGGTATGGGCGATGTTATTTTCGCGCCAATTTATGAATTATTAAAACAGCGTGGCGTTAAGTTTAAGTTCTTCCATCAGTTAACTAACTTATCTGCTGGGCAAACTGACCAAGGTGAGCCGCTGGTAAGTGAAATAGAGCTTTGTCAGCAAGTGAGCCTAAAAAATGAAGACTATGCGCCGTTAATTGATGTTAAACAATTACCTTGTTGGCCAAGTGAGCCAATTTACTCACAAATTAATTCTGAACAAGCACACCTTCTGCAAGAGTATCAAATAAACCTTGAGTCTTTTTGGAGTAACTGGCCAGAAGTTTATCAAGAGCACTTTAATACAGCACTGCCATCTATCACTCTTCGTCATGGTATCGATTTTGATACGCTTATTTTAGGTGTGTCGGTTGCTTCACTTGAGCATGTAGCCCCTGAATTACTCGCTGTTGATTATGCGCTCTCTCAGCAAGCAACAAAAGTTCAAAGTGTGGCTACGCAAGCTTGCCAAGTCTGGTTGAATAAAACTAACCAGCAACTGGGTTTTAAAGACACAGTGCCAAGCAATGAGGGGCCTATTTTAAGTGGTTTTGTTGAGCCGTTTGATACCTGGGCTGCGATGGGTAATTTAGTCGATAAAGAAGATTGGCCAAGCGACAGTGGCCCAAAAAATATTGCTTATTTTTGTAGTGCATTTAGTTGTGATAGTTACCCTCCTGCAACTGCACATCAGTTTCCAGAGCAAATGAAGGCAGAAGTCAAACGCAACATGCATAATTTGTTTAGTTCAGATATGCAGGCACTTTGGCCTGATGCGTATGTTGATAACAAATTTGATTGGCAGGTTTTTTATAGTGATCCTCACAGTATTTTACCAGTATCAGAACAGCAGTACTGGCGCGTTAATATAGACCCCAGTGAGCGCTATGTGTTATCTGTGGTTGATTCGAGTAAATACCGCCTTGCAACTGATGGTAGTCAGTTTATCAATTTACGGATCACTGGCGATTGGATAAAAACCGGAGTTAATGCGGGCTGTGTTGAAGCTGCTGTAATGGCTGGTATGCAAACGGCACGTTCTATTTGCGGTCTACCCAAAACGATTAGCGGTGAACATGCGTTTGAAAAAGAATGATCATGCTGATGGCAATTATGGTGTTGATTACAAATAACTAGTCTTTGTTATTTGTATGCGACTTTAATCTTTGTTTTGGTCTATACTAAGCTGGAAATTACAAGAATTTAACAGGTTTCCCTCTTTTAAGGTCAAAATGCGAATGAAGCGTCCTTTTCTTATTGATCCAAAGCTGAAGACACTATCTTGTTCAAGCATGGTACTCTGTGTCATTGCAAGCGCTGTTACGCAGGCTGCAGAGACTAGAAAAGACATGGAAGTCATTAGTGTATACGCACAAAAGCGTCCTCAAGCAATTGAAGACGTTAGCGTGGCGGTGAGCCAAGTGAAAGGACAATTACTCAAGAATCAACATATTAAAGATTCAACTGAGATTGGTTTATTCTCACCTAATGTAAAAATAACGCAAAACGCCGCAGAGGGGACACCTCCCGCAGTAAGTATTCGTGGGGTGGGTCTTCTTGACTACAACACCGCAAATACGTCACCTGTTGCCATGTATCTTGATGGTGTGGCTGTTGGCTCAGCCAATAACCAAATTGTGAATTTGTACGACATTGAGCAACTCGAAATTTTACGCGGCCCACAAGGGACTTTATTTGGTCGTAATTCAACGGGTGGTGCTATCCTTATTCGCTCAAACCGACCTGAGCTTGATAGCTATGGATCATTGAGCTTAGGAGTAGCCAATAACAATGGCACGAGCCTCGATGGCGTGTGGAATCAGCAATTAACTGACTCTAGTGCATTACGTGTTGCTGTTAACTATCAAGACTACCAATACTCAACAAAAAATACCTTTGCAGACTCACCAACGGCAGGCATGGAGCAAAAAAATGCCCGTATATCTTTTTCGTCTGAATGGGATGAGGTTGATCTTTACCTGCAAGCGCATATTGAAGATTGGGACGGTATTGTCCAGCCTGTAGGGAGTATTGGTGTTGTAGCGAACCCTTTAACCGGAGAACTTTGTTCACCAGCAGATGCGGGGTCAACACGCTGTTTTGATAACTTTGGCTTTAATGATGGTAGTGATGACTTTTTTGAGGTAAGCGTAAATAATGACTCACCTCATAAATCTGATGGCTATGGCTTTATCGCTGAAGTAAATTGGCATGTAAACGAGCAAACTACATTTACTTCATTGTCGAGCTTTAATGATCTTCAAAGAAGCCATGCCTTTAATTGCGATGGTTCACCAGCTCGCTTATGCGAAGGGGTACTTGGGTTAGATACCCAAATGTTTAGCCAAGAATTTAGATTGTTAAATGAATTTGCAGATTACACGCTAACGAGTGGTGTTTATTTCGCGGATGAAACCATTGAGCAAGATAATTTAAATGATATTTTACGCGATTTTCGCGGCATTTTACCAACAAACTTAACTGCTACCTTTATCTACGATAATGAAATCAAGATGCAGAATTTGGCCGTGTTTAGCCAAATTGAAGTGCCTGTCGCAGAACAGTGGATGATTACAGCAGGTCTTAGATATGACTATGAATCACTAGAGTATGACTCAATCGCCACATTAAATACCGTGGTTGATGTGAACGATTTAACTGGTGTGCTGGTGCCATTTTATCGCGTTACTGATGAGCAATCAGATAACGGTTTTACAGGGCAAATTGCGGTTAATTACCGTTATTCTGATGCAAGCAATGTTTATTATCGATTTGCAAATGGCAGTAAAAGTGGCGGCTACAATGGCGGATTCTTATCATCTGAAGAACAAGCAATTTTAGCGAATTACGGTAAAGAGCGCTTGAATGCCCATGAAATTGGCTTAAAGTCGTACTGGCCTAAGCAACACTTAAGAATGAACTGGGCGGCGTTTTATTATGATTACAACGACCAACAAGTGTTTATGAACCAAGCGTCAGAAACACCGCAAATGCCGCCTGTGCAATTACTTGAAAATGTTGCTGATTCAATAATCTATGGCCTTGAAACTGAAATTAACTATCAAGCAACTAAGCAATTAGCCATGTTACTTGCAGTGGGTTATATCCCCCATGCAGAATTTGAGGACTATGTTGACCCACTTGGTAATAGCATTACCGATAATCAACTGCCTTTCACCTCTAAATGGAATGTATCAGCGGGATTAAAATACGATACCAGCTTAGCGTCGTATCCGTTATCGGCCAACATTATTTACGATTATCAGTCTGAGTTTTATTTTGATCAAAACATGAATCCCTATGCCCGCCAAGAAGGCTTTAGTATTGTTAATGCGCATCTAAAATACGATGTTGATAATTGGTCATTTACTTTGTGGGGCAAAAATTTATTTGATACTGAATACAGTCAGTTAAAGTTCGATTTAAGCTCGTTCCTAGGCATGCTTGAAGACTTTAAAGGAGAAGGGAGACGATATGGTTTTGACGTTTCTTTTCAATTTTAATTACCAGCAGGCTTGTTGTAGTGAAGGAGTCTAGTGAATGCGGTTAAAGCTGTGTATTTGTGGTCTGCTTTTTCTATTGTTATGTTCTTCGGCCTTTGCACAAGAGACATTTGTATACACGAATGTCTCAGCGGAGCAAAACCTGCATGATGTTGGGCAAGTTTTAAGTGCAAACGATAATATGTTTCCGTCGTCAGTGGCTGAGATCTCTAAATGGCGCGCAAATAAAAAGCCACAATCTCGTATTAGCTCAGTCGGAGGCAGTTATTGGCTAATCGTTGAAATAGAAAATCAAAGTGAATTTGAAGATTTAGTACTTTATCCCTACAACACACTTGTATCAAAAATAGAAAGTCGAATCTACGACATGACTGATCCAAACTCACCGGTTCAGCAGTTTGTTACAGGCGGTGTAAAACCAAATCAATTTGCCTTTCACTATGGTAACCGCTTATCTCTTGAAAAAGATAAACACTATACGCTAATCACTTATTTTGAAAGTGATTACTTTTATACCCCAGCAAAACTGGTACTAACACCTTATCAAGATTATTTTGAAACCATTACTCTTGAAAATATGATCATGATGCTCTGTTTTGGAGTGGGGATTGCGTTAGGGCTTTATAATTTATTAATATATTTAGTCTCACGTGATGTTACTCACCTTTACTATGCGTTATTTACGGCATCTTGGGTGTTTGCATGGAGTCATTTTTTTCATATATCAGACCAGTTGTTTGGCTACTATAACCCGCACCTTCATTGGCTAGGTTTTGCCTTAACACCATTAACCAATATTCTGTTTTACAATAATTTACTCAAATTAAAAGAAACGTTCCCTAAGCTCGCTCAATTATCCTTAACGGTAGGGGTTATTGCGACTTTAGGCATCCCTTTTTGTGTTTTATGGCCAAGCTTTGGTTTTTATTGGGCGACATTAGTTACCGGTGTTGCTTTGTGTTTAGGCTTGTACATTGGTATTCGTTGTATGCTGATTGGCTTTAAGCCGGCACGTTATTTTGTGCTTGCCTATATTGCCATGATGCTACCGAACATGGTCGGGAATTTAACTAATTTAGGCTTGTTGCCAGCCACCTCAATTAATTTGTATTTATTGGGTTTGATAGGCACGGCAATGGACGCTATGTTGCTAGCATTTGCTGTTGCTGACAAGTTTAGGTTATTACATGATGACAACGTAGAGCTAAACAAAAACTTAGAAGAAAAAGTACAATTAAGAACCTTAGAGCTTGAAGAGTTGGCTGATGAATTACGAGATGCCAATGAAGCCAAAAGTCGCTTTTTGGCAAATATCAGCCACGAAATTCGTACCCCAATGACCTCAATAATTGGCTATGCAGACGGCATTATGCTTGGTGATATCAAGCCTCATGAGCGTAATCATGGTATTGGCGTTATTTTACAAAATAGCCGCCATGTTTTTGGGTTAATAAACGATATACTCGATATGTCAAAAATTGAGGCAAACAAGCTAGAGATTGATTTAGTCGAAACAGATTTGTTTGCCACCATTGCCAATATTGAGTCGTTGATCGGTAAGCAAATACGCGATAAAGGCTTAAAATTCAGTGTGGATTATCAGTTCCCGTTGCCAGACTACTTGATCACCGATCCGAGTCGTTTAAGGCAAATCTTATTAAACCTCACAACCAATGCCCTTAAGTTCACTCAAGTGGGGCGTATAACCTTAACGGTGAGCTGTCATAACGATAAGTTGTCGATAAGCGTAAAAGACACCGGTATCGGCATGACAGACAAAGAGCAACAAGCCTTGTTCAGTGCCTTTTATCAAGCGGATTCTAGTATTTCTCGCCAGTATGGTGGCACCGGGCTTGGCCTTAACATTTCAAAGAGCCTTGCGCAGAAATTGGATGGTGATATCAGCGTTAAAAGTAATGTGGGTTCTGGCAGTGAATTTATTTTCACCATGTCGGTGTACACCACAGATAACACACGTTGGCTCAATGACATGAGCGAAGTGAAGCTTATTGAAACCTCACCATTTAGTAAACTCGATGCGCCAGAAAATCTAAAAGGGCGCGTGCTACTTGCTGAAGACCACCCAGATAACCGACGTTTAATTGCACGAATATTAGAGCGTATGGGGCTGACAGTGACCACCGTTGAAAATGGCAAAGACGCTGTGCAAGCAACCCTCGAAGACAGCTTTGACCTTATTCTACTGGATATTCAAATGCCGATTATGGACGGTCAAGAAGCATTAAAAATGATGCAGGCAACAGGTGTTACTGCACCTATCATTGCCCTAACAGCCAATACTATGAAACATGAAGTCACCCGTTATATGAAACAAGGCTTTAATGATTTAATAGCCAAACCAATCGACAGAAATGGCTTTAGCCACAAAATTGCCAGCTATTTAGATTGTGATGAATTGGCAGACATCAAGTTGCCCGAAAAAGAATTTCAGGCCCTCAAAGATGACTATATTAAAGGCCTTGAAAGCCAGTATGTAGAAATGCGTGAACAGTACAAAAACATGGATATCGATGGTTTAAGTAGAAATGTGCATATGTTAAAAGGCGCAGCCAATATGTTCGAATGTGAAAAGCTTTATGTTAAGGCCGTTGCCGTAGATACTGCGCTGAAAAACGACACCGTCACGATTGATACACAACTTATCGCCTCGTTGTTCTGCGCTATGGAAGATGAAATAGCCAATGTCATTCACTAATAATTGATACATCAATTAGTTGAATGCTCGTTATTTCGCTATGAGCACAGACAAATTAGCTATTTCTTGATACTAATAATGTTAAAACATATTGCTTGGAAAGTTTGATGCAGTATCAACACATTTCGGTGCCAGCAAAGGGCGCACAAATTACTATCGATAGTAAAGGGCGATGGCATATTCCTGACAATCCGGTTATTGCTTATATTGAAGGCGATGGTGTTGGCCAAGATATTTCTCCTGTAATGCGTAATATTGTCGACGCTGCGGTGAGTCATGCTTATCAAGGTGATAAACAAATACATTGGATGGAAGTGTTCAATGGCGAAAAAGCTGCTGCGCTTTACGATGGTGATTGGTTCCCGCAAGAAACCTTACATGCTGTCAGGCAATATAAAATTGCTATCAAAGGGCCGTTAACTACTCCTCTTGGTGGTGGTTTTCGTTCTTTAAATGTGGCTCTTCGTCATGAGATGGATTTATTCGTAAACATGCGGCCCATTCGCAGTTATCCACACTTACCATCACCTTTAAAAGAACCTGAAAAAACCAATATCACTGTAATACGCGACAGCTCTGAAGACGTTTACTCGGGCATTGAGTGGCAGGCTGGCAGTATTGATAACGAGCGTATGCTTGATTTTTTGTGTCAAGAAATGGGTGTTACCCGACTTCGTTTTGATAATCAATGCGGCATTGGCATTAAAAATAGCTCGAAAGAGGCTGCAGAGCGACTAATGCGTTACGCGCTCAACTTTGCCCTTAAAGAGCGCAGTGAATCACTGACGGTGGTGCACAAAGGCAATGTACTTAAATTTACCGATGGCGCATTTAAACGTTGGGCATTTGCCCTAGCTGAGCAAGAGTTTAACGCTATAGCGCATGAAAATGGTCGTTGGTTAGTGATCAAACGTGACGAGCAAGATGATTTAATCATCAAAGAAGTGATTGCCGATAACATGCTACAACAAGCGCTGCTCACCCCAGAGCAATTTGATGTGGTGGTAACAACCAATCAAAACGGCGATTACTTAGCTGATATGCTAACCGCACAAGTCGGTGGCGTGGGTATTATGCCTGCGGCAAACTTAAATAATGAAGTGGCCTTTTTTGAACCGACTCATGGCACATTTAATCGCATTGCCGGGGAAGACAGTGCAAATCCAACAAGCAGTATTTTAAGTGCGGTCATGATGCTACGTTTTATGGGCTGGCACGAAGCGGCGAATAAAATAGAAAAGGCGCTTGAACAGACGCTTAGCGCAAGTGAAATGACGTTTGATTTGGCTAACCTAGTAGCCGATGCGACGATGCTTAGTTGCAGTGATTTTGCAAAAAGCATCATCGCGCGAATAAGTAACTCAAATAATGAACCATATTAAGCGGCATTGGCGCTTTTAACTGCGTAGACACATGGTTTACCTGTTAACTGTGCTGCACGTTGGTAAATGTGCTCTGCACCTGGTTCGTTACTTGTTATGCCTGTTAATGTGTCCATTAACGCTACCACTAAAATTGCCGGTACTTGGCAACAGTATTCATCGAGTACTGCGGTTGTAGTTTGCGCATCTACATGACAATGCGGGTGAGTACGTACTGTGCTATATGCTTTTAACAGTGTGTCTGCTTGTAAAACATCATCATCTTGATGTTTGGTTTTACGGCATTGGCAGCCAAACTCATCAACCATTGTTGCCAGTGTTTGGTAAATTTCTTCGCAAGCTAAATCGCTTTTTTTACAAAGCTGCTGCTCGATGAATGAGTGTAATTGACCATTGATGTAAAGGCCGTCCTGTTGAGTGAATTGCGCTGAAGTTTCCATAATCATTTTCTCTTTGTTTATGTGCTTAACTTCACTCTAGCCCTTCACTCATTATTTATGAAATTGTTGTTTTCAATAACTGATATTGATTTTATCAATATTATGTTGTTTTTAGCGATCAGCCACCGTACCGGCAAAGGCAAGTAGCTCTCTGCGCAGCCACTGGTGCGGGTTTGCGTGATGTAACAAAGGGCTCCATAACATTTTCACTTCAATAGGAACTATTTGAAATGGCACTGGACTTATCACCAAATCAGTGTGTTTTGCTAATAACATGGCTTGGCGGCGAGGGAGTGTGGCGATAAGTTTTGGTGATTGGCACAGCAAGCTTGCCACCATGTAATGGCGGGTGAATACACGAATATTGCGGGTTTGTTCTAGTTGCCATAAGGCCTCATCGACCCAGCCGAGTTTTTGGCTGCCTGATTTATTCGTCACGGCCGCTTCTACGCCCCAACCAGCCCGATTCACCCAAATGTGCTCTTGTGCAAGGTAGCCTTGGAGGTTTTGCTGTTGTAAATAAGGGTTGTCTGGGTGTGTTAAGCAGCAGTAATTGTCGCGCCACACACTGGCTTGATGGAATGAGCGGGGCAGGCCGTTAAAGCGGTTAATAGCAAGGTCGATGGTGCCTTTTTCCATATCCTGAAGGTTAACATCGCTTGGGCTCAAAATATCAAAATTAAGCCCCGGATTTTTTGCTAGCTGCTGGGTAATAAACGGCGCAATAAGCGTTGATTCTAAGTAGTCGTTTGCCATGATGCGAAACGTAATATTTGCGGTGCTCGGGTCGAAGACCTCACTTGGCTGAGTAATTTCTTCGGCCATTTTTAACAGTGATTCTATTTCGGGTTTAAGGCTGAGCGCTTTTGCGGTTGGCGTCATTGTGCCAGCGGCTCTCACTAATAATGGATCATCAAACAAATCACGTAAACGCTTAAGGGCGTTACTCATTGCAGGTTGAGTCAAAGCCAGTTTATTGGCGGCTTTAGACACACTTTGTTCATCAATGAGGACATTTAAATACACCAATAGGTTGAGGTCGACGTGTCTAATATTCATTTGATCAATCTTATTTATTATCTTTATTAATTACCTAAATTAAAGCGCGCTTGCTATTGTGTGTAAACAAGGCAACTAAAATAATCAGCATAAGCGATAAAAATAATGCCACAGCAGAGTTCAAATTTGGCTGTTAAATCACACAGCGAACAGTTAAATCAGGTCGTAGCGACTAAGCTTGCCCGTGCGGTGTATGCTGGCTTTGAGGCTATGTTTGCAGAGTTTTTAAATATTACCCTCGGTGCGCAAAGTCGCTTTGAACAGCGCCAGTGGCATCAAGTTCAAGGGGCTATGAAATCGCGATTGCAGGTTTACGAGGGGCAAGTCAAAAAGGTAAGCCAAGCGGTAAAAATTATTGCTTATAGTGAAGTGGACGACCCAGCGCTTTGGCTATTAGCCAAACAAATATACGCAGAGATGGTGCAAAGCCACGAAAATCAGCCCATTGCTCATACGTTTTTTAATTCAACCTTCGGTGCAATCTGGGACTCTCGAAAAATCCGCAATGTGCACTTGTTTGTACTAAAAGCGCGCTATCAATTGGGGCCAAGGCCCTTTGATTCATTGGTTAGCCGTATTTCCCTGCAAAATGGCTTTGAAACTGCCATCAGCAGCTTGATCAAACGTCATGTGTTTCGCTCACAATACGCTAACTTTGCTGATGATGTTGCCATGTTACAGCGCACCTTGATTGCTGGAGCAAAACAGCAATGCCCACAAGTTTATGAGCTGCTTGCTCTTAACGATGGCTATATTGAATACGCTAATTCATTGTTTTTTAGAAATAAAGCCTGTTACATCATAGGTCGCTGTATTGCGAAAAATGGCGATAACATGCCATTTGCGATTGCGCTATTAAACAGTGAAAAAGGTCTGCACATTGATGCTGTGATGATGGGAGCTGATCAACTAAGCTTGTTGTTTGGCTTTGCGCGTACATATTTTATGGTCGATACTGACCAACCCGCCCGATACGTTGATTACCTCAGTGTTTTAATGCCTCATAAGCAACGCTTTGAGTTGTTTAATGCCATAGGCTTTATCAAACACGCGAAAACCGAGTTTTATCGTTACAAAGTTGATACTACGCGTAATAGCCCCGTTGATGATAAATACACACTTGCGCCGGGGACGCCGGGCATGGTGATGCTGGTATTTACCACCCCAGGCTCAGATTATGTGTACAAGGTCATTAAAGATAAATTTAGCGCACCAAAAACGGCTACCAAACAGCAGGTGATGGCTAAATACGACTTTGTTAAACAAGCCGACCGAGTAGGCCGGCTAGTTGATACCCATGAATTTCGTTATTTAGCATTTGATTTAAGCCGATTTAGTGAAGAGCTTATAGAAACAATGCAGCAGCAAATTGCTGATAGCCTAGTGATTTCGGGAAATGCACTTATTTTGCGCCATGTGTATGTAGAGCGCAAAATGACACCGCTTAATTTGTACATCAACGACTGTGATGAGCGAAAACTGCAGCAAGTTATGGTTGATTACGGTAAGGCAATAAAAGAGCTCGCGGGGGCTAATATCTTTCCCGGTGATATGCTGATGAAAAACTTTGGTGTAACCCGTTGGGGAAGAGTGGTGTTCTATGACTACGATGAAATTTGCCCTTTGACAGAGTGTCAATTTAGAGAGCTGCCAAAAACCGAGGATTCATTGGATGAACTCAGTAGCGAGAGCTACTTCGATATTGCCGAAAACGACATATTTCCGAGCCAGTTTAAAATCTTTTTTAGCGCAAATAAGCGGGCGTTTGAGCACTTTAATGCAGCCCATCAAGATATATTTACAGCTACTATGTGGCAGCAACTCCAAGCGGCTATAAACGATGGGCAATTGCTTGATGTATATCCTTATAAACAGTCTTGGCGTTTTTCTTCGATGAGAGCTCAAATGAAAAAATCTCACTCTACAACTGTTTAATAGGAACATAGTGTTAGCGTATGCTGTTTAAAAAGCTAAGGAACGCACTATGAAAAACACACTGTTTTTATCGAGTTTATTTATTTCGTCCATGGTAAGCGCCAATCCGTTACTGGGTAGTTGGCAATTTGTTGAAGGTAAATATGCGACCAATGACGGCTATGTGACGGCAAAAGCGCCAGAAATAACCTCAGTTAAACTGATTACGCCCAGTCATTTTAGTTATATCACTCAAAAGCAAGGCAACTTTCATTATGCTGGTGGCGGCAAATATGTTTTGCAAGACCAGCAATTTATCGAAACTTTTTCCTATGGTAATGTACCTTCATTACTTGGCAAGACTATGGCATTTGATTACAAAATAGAAGGTGACTTGTGGCACCACACCTTGTATGAAAGTGGCAAATTAGTCGAAGCTGAGGTCTGGCAACGAATTAAATAGAAGGTGATATGCGTTATATTAAGCACGAAGACTCACAGTTACATTTTGCGCAAACAGATAAACCAACTCTAAAAGATAACGAAGTTCTTATTGCTGTAGCGGCGATCGGCGTTAATCGCGCAGATTGTTTACAGCGACAGGGCAAATATCCAGCACCCAAAGGTGACAGTGAAATATTAGGTTTAGAATGCGCCGGTACCATTGTTGAGCAAGGTAGTGCAGTATCCGGTGACTGGCTTAATAAACGCGTTTTTGCCTTGTGTGCGGGCGGTGCTTACAGCGAGTATGTTGCCGTTGATGCAGCGCAAGTCATGCCGTTACCAGATGAAATGACAATGGCACAGGGCGCTGCTATCAGTGAAGTATACTTAACGGCTTTTTCTGCCTTATTTCAATTTGGTCAGCTCAAAGCGGGGCAAACGGCACTGATCCATGCGGGAGCCAGTGGTGTAGGTGGTGCGGCAATTCAAATGGCAAAGCGCGCAGGCGCTCAAGTAGTGATTACCGCGGGTAGCGATGAAAAGTGCGAGCATGCCAAGCAGCTTGGCGCAGACCATACTATCAATTATAAAACCACCGACTTTGTAGAATATTTTAAAGCCAATAATTTACAGGCCAATACCATTGTTGATCCTGTATCAGGAAGCTATTTAAATAAAAATGCTGCTGTTGCAGCCATGGATTGCCAAATTGTGATGTTAGCATTTTTAGATGCACGCTTTGCTGAGGTTGACTTTGCAAGGCTACTTAGTAAGCGAATTTCATTTCATGCATCAACGTTACGTAACCGTTCAATTGAATTTAAGCGCGATTTAAAAGAGCAGTTTATATTGCGCTTTTATGATGATTTGGCTAAAGGGTTGTTCGATTGCAATATCTATAAAACCTTAAATTGGCAAGAGGCAAATGAGGCGCACCGCATTTTAGATAACAACGAAAATTCGGGAAAAGTGGTTCTGTTAGTTGAATAACAGCAATTTGCCCATATTATTGGTTTTATTAGTAGTTAAAAGTAAAGGTTAGTATGAACCCAATTATTGCAATGCTCAAAGAGCACAATGTCAGTGACGAAAAAGTGCGTGAGCTGTTCCAAGCGTTTATGGAAAACCCAATGATGGCAATGGGTTTGGTTCAACAGTTAGGTATTCCACCAGAGAAGCTCCAGCAACTGATGGCATTAGTGATGACTCAGCCACACCTTATTAAAGAAGCGGCTGAATCAGTTGGCATCAGTGATGATGAAGTTGAACAAGCCAAAGCGCAGTTCAAAAATCAGCAGTCATAAAATTGAATGATTCGAATTGAAAAAAGGTTAGCTATTTGGCTAACCTTTTTTGTTAGTATTATTGATACGAAAACACGTCGTCCAGTTTTTTATCAAACAACTGTGCAATCTTAAAAGCCACCTCAAGAGAGGGGGAATATTTACCTTTTTCAATTGCTACAATGGTTTGCCTTGAAACACCAACAGCCTCTGCTAATGCTTGTTGCGTCATTTCATTGTGATGAAATCGAAGTTCTCGAATGGTATTACTGAGCTGTTTTGTCATTTAGCTGTCTCTTCGATATAAATACGCTTTGCTAGCAATAGTAATAATTTCACTCACTAAAAAACCAATAATAAGAAAGTGCATAATATTATATAGATCAGAGACCTCAGGTAACAGCATACGTCCAGACACACGCTCAATTTGCGTTGTTAAAAATACACACATTAAGATAATTGCAGAGCAAAACCAATGACCAAGTTTGGTGCTTTTTAGCTCAATAAGCTTATCGCGCTCATCATCCCCCAAGTCTGCTTCTTTGTGTTTAATACCCGCAAGCAGAGATTGCATAATGATCTCTAAGATCACCGCTACTACAACAACCTCATACAAATAAGACACCATTGTATCTTGGTTAAGCTCACCTGCAGCTTGAAGTGAATTAATCCCTAAAAGGTAATAGCTTAAAAGGCCAATGGTTACCACCAAGGTGCCCCAAATTGTCATTTCTTTGTAGCTCATCGTTATTATCCAATGTAAAAAATATTTGACTTGATGTTAAGTAAACTACTCATTACTTGTGATGTCAAATAATTTTGACATCATGTATGATATTTTTATCATTGACGTATTTCGTTACATTTAGTTAAGAACTAATTCGAACCGCAGTGGCTCTTATGAAAACAAACAACAAATAAGGAACGAATATGAACTGGCTTTTGAAAGTATGGAAAAATAACCGCTCTTTGATTTTATTTATCTGCTTGATGAGTGTTTTTAGAAGTGCGGTGGCTGATTGGTATGAAGTGCCAACAGGTTCAATGAACCCGACCATCGTTGAAGGGGATCGAATTTTAACGGATAAAATGGCTTATGATCTGCGTGTGCCATTTAGTCATATTTCGCTAATGCGCACAGATGAGCCAAAAGCCGGTGATATCATTGTATTTGATTCTAAGGCTGCAAATAATCGCTTAATAAAGCGTGTTATTGGCGTGCCGGGCGATACAGTGACATTAGTAGATAACAAATTAATCATTAACGGTAAAGCACTTGATTACGCATTAACTGATGATAAGCAAGAGCAGCAGATACTCATTGAAAACCTTGCCGGTGTTCAGCACGCTATTCAGGTATCAAAAACGCCCTCGGTGATGCAGCATTTTGCACCTGTCGTTATCCCCAAGGACATGTATTTAGCGATGGGTGATAACCGCGATAATAGTGCAGACTCGCGAGTAATTGGCTTAGTGCCTCGCAGTGAGTTATTAGGTAAAGCTAAAAGAGTGCTTGTATCACTCGATTATGATGATTATTACTTACCTCGAAAAGAGCGGGTTTTGCATGATTTATACTTAGCACCTTAGCAAAAATCCGTACAAAAATTGGCAATTTATAGTTTTATGTCTCAATATTGAAGACATAAAAATAATAAGCCAAAAGGTAAAGTATGATAATCGCTAAGTTTATTAGGTCATTTCGATGCTATTTGTTACTCGCCTTTTCAATTAGTCTCGTTGCATGTGGTTCAAGCGCAAAAAATGAATCAATAAAAGTGGATGAAACTAACAGCTCAACACCCGATACAAGTGTTGGGCTTGTCGATAATAGTGGTAGTGCTGACTATCAAATTATTATTTATGGCAATAGCCATAGCGCTAAACTAGGAGACTTGCTTGAACTGCTCATTTCCAGTGAGTTAACCAACGCTCAAGTTTCAACCCTTACCGTCAGTGGCCGCTTTTTAGATGAGATAGTTAACGCATCTGGCAATGTTGAAAAGCTACAGCAAGACAATTGGAGCCATGCTATTTTTCAAGGTCAAAAGTATTCTCAGTCTGGCTCTGTGAATTATTCTACGAGTGAGGCGGAGCGTTTGATTGCAAGTGCAAAAGAGCTGGATATCACACCTATTTTGTTTCCAGAACATCCACAGCGTGGCGATAGCAAAGAAGGCGAGCTTGTTTATCAATTGCATCTGTCGATTAGCAAAAAAGAAAAAAGCTGTGTAGCACCTATCGGCTTAGTTTGGGACAAAGCAATTGCCGCATTACCTGAGCTTAATTTTTACAGCGCAGATGGTAATCATGCTTCAGATGCAGGGCACTTACTTACCGCGATGACTTTTTATGAAGTTATAACTGGTGAGCTTGCAGATACCCTTGCTTACAATGCTGCTTTTGCTATCACCGAACAACAACACCAGCAATTTGGACAAATAATTACTCAAGTACTGACTGAGCACCCCGCATGCCCAAGCATTTAAGCGTGGATTAAATACAAAGAGCCGTTGTGGATTAAACACAACGGCTCTTTTATATAAGCTAGTAATTGTGTAATTACATTACACGCATACCAGGCTCTGAGCCTTCATCTGGGTTAAGAATATAAATTTCTTTACCGCCAGGGCCTGCTGCTAATACCATGCCTTCAGACATACCAAAACGCATCTTACGAGGCTTAAGGTTCGCTACCATAACCGTTAGCTTGCCTTCGATGTCTTCTGGTGCATACGCAGATTTAATACCTGCAAATACTTGGCGCGTTTCGCCACCTAAATCTAAAGTTAGTTTTAATAACTTATCTGCGCCTTCAACATGTTCTGCTTTAGCAATTTTCGCTACACGTAAATCAACTTTAGCAAAGTCGTCAAATTCGATTTCAGGGCTGATTGGCTCTTTAGCTAGTGGGCTGTTTGGATCAATCTTGTCTTTTTCAGCAACTAGGCTTTCTTTTGATTCTTCAATCATTTTGTTTACTTTATCCATTTCAACACGTTGCATTAACGGTTTGAATTTATTGATTGCGTGACCAACAAGCGCTGTTTGCGCGCCTTGCCATGTTAAACCGTCGTTTAAGAAGGCTTCAACGTTTGCTGCCATACCTGGCAGAACAGGTTTTAAGTAAGTGATAAGTACACGGAACATATTCAAACCAAGTGAGCAAACATCGTGTGCTTCTTGTTGTTTTGTTTCGTCTTTAATTAACACCCACGGCGCTTTAGCATCAATGAATTGGTTTGCTTTATCAGCAAGGGCCATGATTTCACGAATTGCACGGCTGTAATCACGGTTTTCATAGTGATTTGCGATGCTTGCAGAAGCTGCTTGGAACTCACCCAATAGCGCTTCGTCCATTACGGTGTCGCTAAGCTTGCCGTCAAATTTCTTAGTGATGAAACTTGCACAGCGGCTTGCGATATTAACAACTTTACCTACTAAGTCTGAGTTTACACGCAGTGCAAAGTCTTCAAGGTTTAAATCAAGGTCTGTGATGCCGTTGTTTAGTTTTGCTGCGTAGTAATAACGAAGATACTCAGGATCTAAGTTATCAAGATAAGTACGTGCTTTTACAAAGGTGCCTTTTGATTTAGACATCTTCGCGCCATTTACAGTCACAAAACCATGGGCAAAAACGTTAGTAGGTTTTCTGAATTTTGCACCATCTAACATTGCCGGCCAGAATAGGCTGTGGAAATAGATAATGTCTTTACCAATGAAGTGGTAAAGCTCTGCATCTGAGTCTTCGCGCCAGAATGCATCAAAATCAATCCCTTTTTTGTCGCACAGGTTTTTAAAGCTCGCCATGTAGCCGATTGGCGCATCGAGCCACACATAGAAATATTTACCCGGTGCGCCAGGGATTTCAAAACCGAAGTAAGGTGCATCACGGCTGATATCCCACTGCTGTAAGCCATCAGCAAACCATTCATCAAGCTTGTTCGCCATTTCTTGTTGAATCGTACCTGAGTGTAACCACTCTTTAAGCATGTCTTCAAAAGCAGGAAGGTCGAAGAAGTAATGCTCCGAATCTTTTAAGATTGGTTCAGCGCCCGACATTACAGAGCGTGGGTTGATAAGTTCAGTTGGGCTGTATGTAGCACCACAAGAATCACAGCTGTCGCCGTTTTGATCTTCAGACTTACACGTTGGGCAAGTGCCTGTTACAAAGCGATCTGGTAAGAAGATACCTTTCTCTGGGTCGAAAAGTTGAGAAATAGTATGCTTTTTAATGTGACCCGCTTCATTTAAACGGTTGTAGATTAACTCGCTAAAGTGACGGTTTTCTTCACTGTGCGTGCTGTGATAGTTATCAAACTCAATGTTGAAATCAGCAAAGTCACGTTGACGTTCAACACTGACGTTTTTAACCATCTCTTCTGGCGTGATCCCTTGCTTTTGCGCATTAAGCATAATTGGTGTGCCGTGAGCATCATCCGCGCAAACGTAGTAGGTTTCATGACCTTGTTGTTTTTGGAAACGCGCCCAAATATCAGTTTGGATGTATTCTAGTAAATGACCTAAGTGGGTCGGGCCATTGGCATAAGGTAATGCGCTAGTAATCAGGATCTTTCGCTGTGCCATAATCATTCCGAATTGAGATTAGTTCGATGCAAACATGCACGAATATCATTATTTAATCCATTGCCAGTTGTTTATATACAAGCTAAAGCAATGATATTATCTAATTGTCTGGTTTTAATGCTTTGAATGTTACATAATTCCGCAGCACTTTTCATCAAAGAAACGCTAATTTATTGCTATGTTTGGACTGTCAAAACTATTCTCAAGTAAATCGGCTGAAAAAGCGCCTATCATTGCTGCCTTAGCCGCCTATCGTAGTAGCGCATTTGCTATTGGTATTGAGCAAGACTGGCTCGAAGAGCTTAATCAAAACAGCGATAAAAGCTGGCAAGTCAAATTAAGCCTACCTTTTGCTGGCTGTGGCGAAATCAACGAAATTGAAAAGTTTGTCAGTGATAAACTATCTGTGCCTGTGTCAATCACAGCTCAGGTCAAGTTACCGAACGTATATAGTTTTAAGCAAATAAAACATATTGTACTCGTTGCGTCAGGCAAAGGTGGAGTAGGAAAATCAACGACGGCAGTGAATCTTGCTTCGGCTTTACAACAAGAGGGGGCACAGGTTGGTATTTTAGATGCCGATATTTATGGTCCGTCTATTCCTCTACTATTGGGTCTACAAGGAGCTGAGCCTAAAACAGAGGATAATAAAAACTTACTTCCTTTTGAGGCACATAACCTCAAAGCGCAGTCGATCGGCTTTTTAGTACCAAGTGATGATGCAACCGTTTGGCGTGGTCCTATGGCATCAGGTGCACTTAATCAATTAATGAACGAAACTGCTTGGGGAGAGCTTGATTATCTAATCGTTGATATGCCACCAGGCACGGGTGACATTCAATTGACCATGAGCCAAAAAGTACCTGCTAGTGGTGCGGTTATCATTACCACTCCTCAAGATTTAGCCTTAGCCGATGCGCAAAAGGGCATTGCTATGTTCAATAAAGTGAACGTCCCCGTGCTTGGCTTAATTGAAAACATGAGTTACTTCTTATGTGGTCATTGTGGGCAACCAAACCATGTTTTTGGCAAAGATGGCGCTGTAACATTGGCTCATCGCCATGGTGTGCCTGTGCTGGCTAATATCCCATTGGCAATTGAAATTCGTGAGAGCTCAGAGCAAGGTGATCTGATAGCGCAGGATAGTGCGGCTGAAATAAGTTGTACTTATAAAACGGCAGCTCGGGTCCTTGCTAGTAGTTTATATTATCAACAAGCCCAGACCAGCAAAGTAGATATTGTTATTACAGAAGACTAATTATTGAAATTTAGTCATTAATTAGTGTGTATTTTGTATTAGTTTGTAATTAAATAATCTCATTTTATTTGGCATCCTCCTTTATTTACGCATTACTGAAGCATGATTGATAAATTTAGGAATAAACTCGGTTTATTTGTTAATAATTTATTGACGTTTTAGTAACCTTGTCATACTCTATGTAAGCGCTTACATTTTTGTTCTTTTTTATTTGACCTCAATTGTAAGCGCTTACAAATTGGCTGAAACTAATATTTACTATTAATATCAGCTGTAAACTAACAAACACAGAATGTTAGGGTTCAATGCAATGAACAAAATAAAAACACACTTAACGCAACTCGCTATGGCACTATCTGTGGCGACGTTAGCAGGCTGCGGTGGCTCTGCCACAGACACAAAAATCGATACCATTGACCCAAGTGAGCCCGTTTCAGATTGGGTTATGGTATGGGAAGACAACTTTGATGGCGATTCCATTGATGAGGGCAAATGGAATTTTGAAATAGATTGCGCTGGCGGTGGTAACAATGAAAAGCAATGTTATACCGACAGTGAAGAAAATGCATTCGTAGCTGATGGTATTCTAAACATCGTTGCATTACCTGCAGAAGAGGGTGCTGCAAAACCTTATACCTCTGCGCGCATTAACACACGTTACAAAGCTGATTTTAAATATGGACGCTTCGAAGTCCGTGCCAAACTTCCAAGTGGTCAAGGCTCATGGCCTGCATTTTGGATGATGCCAACAGATGAAGTGTATGGTGGTTGGCCACGCTCTGGTGAAATTGATATCGTTGAGTCGGTTAACTTGAAAGTCCCAACAGATGACGGTGTTGAGTCAAATATCTACGGTACGCTTCACTATGGTAAAGAGTGGCCGAATAATGATCAAAGCGGTAAGGCTTATACGTTTGATCAAGGCACTAACCCAGCGGATGATTTTCATACCTATGCAATTGAATGGCAAGAAGGTGAAATTCGTTGGTATGTAGACGACTATCTATATGCAACACAGCGCAAATCAGAGTTACTTTACAATGCTAAAGGCGAAGCTCTGGCACTTAAACACAAAGGTTGGTACACAGAGTACTTTGATCAAACAACCGGTGAGTTAACAACTTTCTGGGATGCATCTCCTTATGATCAAGAGTTTTATTTAATCTTAAACTTTGCTGTAGGCGGTGACTGGCCAGAAAACGTTAATGCAACGGGCATTGACGCAAGTGCATTTGAAAATGGTCAAACTTTTGAAGTTGACTATGTTCGTGTTTACGAATGTGCACAAGACCCTGATACAGGCAAAGGCTGTGAAACAGTTCGTCCTGGTTACGATAATTTAGAAGATGCATTAGTACAAGGTAAAGCTCCTGCACCTACACCACCTAGTGATGGTACAGTAACGCCGCTTACTATTTTTGATAGCAGCTTTAATCCTAACTGGCCTGCATGGGATTGTTGTGGTGGTTCAACTCCTGCACTTGTTGAAGATGCTGAGCGCGGTGATGTTGTTGAATTTGTTGTGGGGGCATCACCAACGGTAAATGGTTTCATTAGCCGTGATGCATTTATTACCGATGAAAACGGCCAAGCCACTCCTTATGACGCAAGCGCTATGCTAGAAGACGGTTATGTGCGTTTTGATATGCAAGTGACTTCATTACCTTCTACTCCTGATGCACCTTGGCTTTTCAAAATTGAAAGTGATGAAGGCGCAACAGCCGTTGAGCTAAACCTAAGTGCTAGCACTGAAGGTGTTAGTCCTGTAGCTGGTGAGTGGCAAACATATACCTTCCCATTACAAACATTAGCTGACGCAGGCTTAAATGTATCTTTGATTGATGTTGTAATGATTTTCCCTGCATGGGGTCAAGGTGAAGGCGCAGTATACCGTGTTGATAATGTTGAAATTACTAACGGTGGTTCAACAACATTACCTTCACTAACACTGTTCACTGATGAGGCTAACCTAGACTGGCCTCTGTGGGATTGCTGTGCGGGCTCAACACCTATTGAAGTAGTTGATGACGAAGAGCATGGTGTAACTGCTGAGTTTTCTATTGGTGCAACGCCAACAGTAATGGGCTTTATTAACCGCACCTCATCAGGTGGTAGTGGTACTCAATTTGATGCGACTTCGCTTGTTGATGACGGTATGTTGCAATTTGAGATGAAAATAACATCGCTACCATCAACTCCTGATGCACCATGGATGTTAAAGGTAGAGTCAAATGAAGGGGCAACAGCGGTTGAAGTTAACCTTAATACGAGTACTGAAGGTGTTGATCCGGTTGCGGGTGAGTGGCAAACCTACACATTCCCTGTAAGCACACTACTACAAGCTGGTTTAGATGTGAGTGCTATTGATGTCATCATGATTTTCCCTGCTTGGGGTCAAGGTGAGGGTGCTGTGTACCGCATAGATAATGCACGTATTTATGCACCGCAGCCGCAATCAGATCTCACTTTATTTGCAGATAGCGTAGCAGACCAATGGAGCATTTGGGATTGTTGTGCTGGTAGTACACCAACTGTAGAAACAGACGACGAAGCACACGGCTCAGTTGCTGAGTTTCAAATTGGTGCTCAACCAACTGTAATGGGTTTCTTAGCAGCAGATGGCGTGAGTTTTGATGCATCACACATGTTATCTCAAGGTGTAGTTCGTTTTGAAATGAAAATCGTTTCAAACGCAAGTAACCAAGATGCGCAGTGGTTATTTAAAATCGAATCAAACGATGCAGGGCAAGCTGTGGAGCTTCCACTAAGTGCAAGCCAAGAAGGTGTCGAGCCAGTGGTTGGTGAATGGCAAACATACACATATACACTTGCCGATTTACTAAGTGCAGGCCTTGATATTAGTGCAATCGACGTTGTTATGGTGTTCCCTTCATGGGGCATGGGTGAAGGTGCGGTTTACCGTATCGATAATGCAGTCATTGCGAATCCTTAATTAACACTGGCAACAATGGTGGGTGCCAAACTGGCACCTACATACCATGGCAACAAATTGCAAAAGCAGGTAAATCATGAAAAGCACAAAATTTATTAAAACGCCTCTTGCAGCTTCAGTGGCGATGATCTTAACCGCAGGGTTTGGCACTATGCCGATGGCTTACGCGCAAGATGAGCAAGCTGACAAAGAAATAGAAATTATTGAAGTAAAAGGTATTCGTGGCAGTTTGATCCGCGCCATGGATATGAAACGCGATGCTACAGGTGTAGTTGATGCGATTTCGGCAGAAGAAATGGGTAAATTCCCAGATACTAACTTAGCCGAGTCACTGCAACGTATTACCGGTGTATCTGTTAGTCGTTCAAACGGCGAAGGCAGCGAAATCACAGTGCGTGGTTTTGGCCCTGAGTTTAACCTGGTAATGCTTAACGGCCGTCAAATGCCGGGTACTGGTTATACACGTTCTTACGCCCTTGAAAATATCGCCGCTGACGGTGTAAGTGCACTTGAAGTTGCAAAATCAGGTCAAGCAGATGTACCAAGTGGTGGTCTTGGGGCAACAGTAAACATTATAACGACTCGCCCTTTAAATAGCCCAGGTGAAAAATTTAGTTCGTCTATTAAGGCTATTCACGACTCGTCAAATGAAAAAGGGGATGATGTAACTCCTGAATTCTCAGCGATGTACAGTAATACATATGTTGATAATTCAGTTGGCTTTGCCGTTTCATTCTCACATCAAGAGCGTGATTTCCAACAACAAAGCGCAAACATTCAAGGCTGGCAAGCGAATGTAGATTTACCATCATTAGATGAAGGTGACTACATTGACCCACGTCCAGTAGATAGTGAAGGCAACCGTGTTGGTAACCATTTCTTTCCAAAAGATATGAACTACAGCATTGCTGATGTTGAACGTGAGCGAACTAATGGCCAAGTGACTTTACAATATGCACCAGTTGAAAACTTCACTGCAACGGTTGATTACACGGCAAGCCGTGCAATTACAGGCGTTGAAACAACAGGTTGGGGTATTTGGAATGAGTTTGGCAGCAACATTAATAGCTATGAGCTAGATGAAAATGGTACTGCACTTTATGCCGATATTAGTGGTAACGATGGTTCATTTACTGCAAGTCGTGGCACTACAGAAGTAAAAGCACGCTCAATTGGTTTAAATTTAGAGTGGCAAATCAACGATGCGTGGGAAGTTGAGTTCGATTATCACGATTCGAAGAATGAAACAGACAATGGTGCAGATGACGGTTTAGGTTCTGACGGCCAGATCATTCTTGGTTCTGACCAACTCCGTAGCAAGGTGTATGATTATCGCACAGGTGAAATTCCGCATGCGTATGTAAATTGGAAAAACGGCACTACTGTACTTGATCCAAGTGAAATTGATTCGAACTTTAGCCAGTTTATTTATTCGCCGGGTGAGTCTAATGTAGAGCAAGCGCAGCTTCATGCTACATGGTTAAATGACAGCTTTGAAATTCCACTTGTTAAAGTCAAATTTGGTGCTGCCAATACCAAGCAAACTATGGGTGGTTTTACTGCGTGGAGTGGCTTACGTGGTGGTCCTGGCTTTAACCCATCATTTACAGAGATCTTCCCAGACGGTATGTTCACTTATAATGATACTGGTGACATGCTAGATCAGTTCGCTGGTGGTGGTAGTGCCCTTGAACCAAATTACTATTACACCTATAGCTTTGAAGAAGCTTTGGCTCGTCAGCTTGCTTTTTTAAACGAAGATTTATTGGGCGATAACCAATACTCAATTGACCCATTTTTTGATGGTATCGACAGTGAAAGCTATGTAGAAGAAAAAACGCAAAGCTTCTACGTCAATACACTTTGGGAGTTTGAGTTATCTGACTACTTTGTTCAAATTAATGCAGGCTTACGTTACGAAGAGACTGATGTAACCAGTACGGTTCGTCAACGTGTTGAAAGCCAAGTTAACTGGGTGAGTGCATCTGAATGGATCATGCAATACGAAACTGGTGGTACAGATAACTTTTACCAAGAAGAAGGTAATTATGATATCTGGTTACCGAATATCGACGTAAAAGTTGAGATCACAGATGAACTTGTTGGACGTGTTTCGTGGGGTAAAACCATGGCACGTGCACCGCTTGGTAACCTTGCTGGTGGTCGAAGCTTAACTGGTAGTCCAAAACCAGGTTCGCGTACAGGTGGTCAAGGTAATACTAACTTATTGCCTTTCGAATCAACTAACTTAGACTTATCGCTTGAGTATTACTATGGCGAAGGCAGCTATGCATCAGTTGGTTACTTCAAAAAAGACGTTGATAACTTTATTCAAACGCAAATTACTGAAACAACGATAGAAGGTCTACATGACATTCTAAATGGTCCACGTTATCAAGAAGCCGTAGCTTCAGTTGAAGCACGCGGTGAGCAAGCAACGAGTGATGCAATCTTCAATGAAATGCTGGCACTTGGTTATGGTAATGCGGATGGTGCTATTGAACCAACTAGTGCAGACCCACTAATGGTATGGAATATTTCTCAGCCACAAAATACTGATAGCAAATCGGTAGATGGCTTTGAAGTTGCTGTACAGCACTTGTTTGGTGAAAGTGGTTTCGGTTTAGGTGTTAACGCTACATTTGTAGATGGTGATGTTGAATTTGATGTTAATAGTTTAACACAGCAAGCGCCTTTATCAGGTTTGAGTGATTCTGCTAACTTCCAAGCATTCTACGATAAAGACGGCTTGTCAGTTAAAGTTACTTACGCTTGGCGTGATTCGTACTTGATTGGTGTTGGTCAAGCGCAAGGCTCATCTGATGCACCGCCACAATTTGGCGATACGTTTGGTCAATGGGACTTAAGCGTTAACTACGACATTAATGAAAACATGACAGTTTTCTTTGAAGGTATAAACCTTAACAACGAAACTGAACGTGGTTATGGCCGTTATGAAGAGCAGTTCTTATTTGCTCGTCAATACGGACCTCGTTACACAATCGGTGCACGTTATAGCTTTTAATCTCATATGAACCCTAATGAGAACCAAAGCCGCTCAATGAGCGGCTTTTTATTTTAGTAAATATAAAAAGGATACACAGTGCTTAAAAAAGTTTATTGCGACTGAAAAAGTAAGCTGAAAAATAGCAGAAAATAGCAATGCCGGGGTTAATTAATAAATTGGGCATAAACACAATGTCGGTTTCACCATAACAATAAAGATAAAAGACCATGGTGAGTAATGAAGGTAGCGGGAAAAAGAAAGTTTCGTTTGCGACTAGGCCAACCACCGACCAGCTTGTTAGTAACAATGAGCCAATGAAGACGAGAAAGCCGTGCCAAATTTCTTGTTTTTTAGCGTAGTGTTTGGCGATTAAAATAGCAACAACACATGCTGGCAATGTTATTACGGATAAAATAACGTAATCCATAACAACTTATCCTCACTCTCCCTATAATTCGGCAATTAGAACAAAACTCATGACTTCAGATAAATCAGAAACAGCTGATGTTGTTACCTGAGAAGACTTATTTAATCGAGATTTATTAGCGCAACACGCTGCTGATTTGTGTAATATATGTCACACTATGTCCATTCCATTTTGCTTAACTGCTACACAATAAACTCTTTGTGTTTTTAAGTTTAAGCTTAGCGTGTTTTTTCAGCTTAAAATCATATGTTTAAGTTGTTTTAGGTAGAATAATAAATGAGATTATCAGATACCCATATTCAGCAGTATATTGACCAAGGCCGTATAGTTATTGAGCCTACACCGAGTAAAGAAATGATTTCAGGTGTGACGGTGGACTTGCGTTTGGGCAATAAATTTCGAGTTTTCCAAGATCATACCGCAGCTTATGTTGACTTAAGTGGTCCAAAAGATCAGCTAAACAAGGCGATGGAATCCATTATGAGTGATGAAATTGTGCTTGCTGAAGAAGAAGCTTTTTTCCTTCATCCAGGTGAATTAGCTTTGGCAATTACCTATGAAAAAGTAACTTTACCTGCTGATATTGTAGGTTGGTTAGATGGTCGTTCATCATTAGCACGACTTGGCTTGATGGTACATGTAACTGCACATCGTATTGATCCCGGTTGGTCAGGAAATATTGTTTTGGAGTTTTATAACTCAGGTAAATTGCCGTTAGCGCTACGCCCAATGATGAAGATTGGCGCTATGAGTTTTGAAACCATGACAAGTCCTGCTGAGAATCCTTACAACATACGTAAAGATGCAAAATATAAGGATCAAAACTCGGCTGTTGCAAGTCGAATAAGTGATGATAATAAGTAAAGTATTGTGTGGCTTTTAGTGCCACACGCCCATACGCCTAAACTTTTTACCTAATTAAAGTCTGCATAATTGGCAATTTAAGCGTATTCCCCCCATACTTTTAGCTGGTGTTTAAAGCACGGAGCTAAAATGCATTTTATTGGCAAGCACATCCATCGGGTTGTTAGAACGCTGCTCATAACAATGTGTTGTGTATTTTTACACAGCTTTAGTACCTTTGCTGCCAATGAGAGTCCATCGATTTGGCTGCTTGACTCTGCTGAGCCTCTTGCCAAATTAAGTCAATCGCTGGAACAGTCACTTCAAAATGCAGAACAGCTAAATGCTCTCGAAAGCAGTTCAATCCGCCTTGCCCCGCAAACATCCCACTGGTTAATAATCGATTTATTGCAACTACCCGACAAAAAAAATTACGTTGTTTATCTAGGTGAGCCAAATTTAACCTGGGCAAAGTTTTATCTGTTAGATGAAAATTCTCAGGCTACCAATAATCAGCGGCTCGCCTCACTTGAAAGCTTATCGAATGTGCGACCACATTGGTTAATAGAGCATAGTCAAGGTCATCGCTGGGCACTGGTTAACTTTGAGCACGATAGGGCGCTGACTATAGAAGTTGGGGTAGTTGCTGCAAAAACCTTTGAAATAAACTTACATCAAATCATTTTAAGCTATGGCGCTATTTTAGGTGTGCTGATTATATGCATGTTTGTGTGCGCTATTTATTTTGTGGTATCGCAGCAACCAAAATACCTGCTGCTGAATGCTTACTTCGTACTGGTTAGTATCGGATTTTTGATTGATAACGGGCTAATAAGCTATTTCGTTAATGGCATAGATTGGGAAGCAAAATGGCCTGTTAATGAGTTTGCATTATATTTTGCGAGCTATTTCTTATATCACTTTCTGGCAATCCATACCTATAAACCCCGCTTTAAAAAGGCATGGCAAGTAATGATGGCCTGTTTAGTCAGCGCGGCCGTGTTGTCATCACTATTGCCTCAGTTTAATCATCAATGGTTATTTATAGTTTCATGTATTGGGTTTTTAAGTTTTGCAGCTGCTGTATTTTTTAGTGTAATGCAGCGAAAAAATAGCCGCACCCACCTACGTGTATTTATGTTAATGACGATTGTGACTCAGGTGCTTAGTTTATTCATTTGGAATGGCTTTGGTATTGGTTACCATGGTGTTCATAACACCATTTTGCTTATCACATCACTGGCGATATGTTCCGTGCTGTTACTTAAAGACCGTCAGCAAATAGCGGCATTTAATTATTCGATGCTGCATGATGCGGAGACTAAACTGCCTAATAAGCAATTTTTGCTCGCACAAATGATGAAAAAAGTATCGCAGAAACAGCACTTTTCCGTCTTATTATTTAAACCACATGTTCTTTCAAATGCGCGTTCTACGTTTGGTTTTGAGCAAGCAAATATTTGTATCAATGAAAGATTAAGTATCTTAAATACTCAGCTACAGACCATGAATGCATTAAAGCTTGAAATTCAAGCCAGTAGAAGCGCATGGCTTGCTCATGTTGATGACAGTACGTTTGGTTGCTTAGTGATAGGAGAATTAGAACTCAGTCATATAGAGCAGTTTGCATGTTTGATCCATGGGGTATTTGAAGAAGGGCTCACCCATGAAGATATTAATTTAGTCGATAGTGTTGATATTGGTGTTGCCTATTATCCGATGCACGGCAATACCGCGAAGCAAATTTTACAATGTGCCATACAAGCAATGTCTGAAAAACGTTTACAAGGTGAGCGTTGGCGAATGTTCGACTCTGAGAGTGCGCGGCTTTCTGAACAAAGGCTATCGATTGCCGCAGGACTTAAAATGGCGATAGATGAAAATCAGTTAAGCTTACACTTTCAACCACAGGTTTGTTTGAAAACAGGCAAAGTAGTGGGCTGTGAAGCTCTCTTACGCTGGCATCATCCAGTATTTGGTGCAGTGAGCCCTGATGTGTTTATTCCAATTGCAGAGTCTGCGGGGGTGATCAATCAGCTCACTGAATGGGTGGTCGAAAATGGAATTCAGTGGCAAGCGAAGTTTTGCACACTGATACCCGATCACGTTATTTCCATTAATATTTCGGCTAAAGATCTATTAAATAAAGACTTACCTGTGCTGTTAATCACCATTTTAAATGAACAAAATGTGCGTGCCGAGTCGGTTATGCTGGAGCTGACTGAGTCAGCTACATTAGAGGAGAGTAAAAAGATTAAAGCCACACTCGATGACTATCGTTTAATTGGCTTAAAACTCGCGATTGATGATTTTGGAACAGGCTATTCTTCACTTGCTTATTTAAGTCAACTTGGCTTTGATGAAGTGAAAATAGATAAACAATTTGTGTTAAATCTGCCGTTTTCAGTAAATGATCAGAGTATCTGTCGGGCAACTTGCGACATTGCTGCCACACTAGGCGCACAGGTGGTTGCAGAAGGAATTGAAGATCAGCAAAGCCTAACTATGCTGCAAAGTTTTGGCTGCCAGTTTGGACAAGGGTATTATTTTTCAAAGCCTCTTTGTGCTGATGATTATTTAGCTTGGATTAGTGAGGTGCAGAAAGTTGAACTTAGTTTTGATGCAACAGCGAACCTAGTTGATTAAAGTAATTTAGCAGTGCTGCAAAGCAGCGCATCGCATGCTGCTCATTTGGGTAGATTAAGCCACTTGTTGATAAACCACTTACTAAAAAGCTATTTTTTATATCAGGGTGCATGGCAATGCACTTTTCAAAACAGCGAGCTGCGAGTTCTTCAGGCATGCTCATATATAGCTGTTTTACTTGCTGATCAAAAGCAATAGATTGTTTTACATACTCATTTGGGTTTGCACCTGAGTTATCTAAAAAAACCTGATGATAAAAATCATTTAAGCGCTGATTAAGTGGGTGACTTAAATCTGGTGACTGTTCGAGCCATAAGGCAGAACAAAACTGCATGCTTTTTCTATTCGCAAATAAATGTTGGCAGATATGATGATCAAAGGCATGAAACCATTCGTGTGCAAGTGCGCCACCCCCGGCATTTTTAGCCAGTGCTAACGTTTGGCTATGGGCATTATAATGTGCTTGTACGCCTTTTTGGCCGCCATGGCCAAAAGCGAAATTAAGCTTACCCCGCAAACCAATAGCTGTTGGCGGTAAGCTCAATATTTGAGCAAGATCGGCTAGGGCATCATAAATTAAATTAGCCGCGAGTAGACGCTCTTGTTTGTTCACCCAGCTACCCACTAACATAGTACGAAACCCAAACGTGTCACGAATGTCATTGAAATCAACTTGATCATCAAAGCGGTAGTCGGGGCCTTGGCGATTAAAACCTGCACTCAATCGTTTAGAAACACGCATTAAAGATATCGAGCCCTTACATCTTCTGGCATGTGCTTAGTTTGCTTGTCAACTAATGCTGCGAGTAATTTATACAATGGTGTAACGTCAAGCTGTTCAATTAAGTGAAGACTATGGGCTACAGCCTCCAATGTTGACAAGCTATCTTCACGGGGAGCTTTTCGTATTAAATACTGATTTTGAGGTAGTTGCTTAAAACTAACGGTCTTAAACTGTTGTAAACAAGGGGTAAGTTGGCGCATTTTAAATGCTTTTTTCCAGGTGCCATCTATAACAATCAGATGTGTTAGTGTTTGTTTAAATATATTCACTTCTGAGCTTTGCTCATCAAGACACCATGCGTCATGGCTTGGGTATAAAACAGCAGTGCTAGATTTTGGCAAAGTTTGCAGCGAAACAAAGTCTTGCTCAGATTCTCCAGCAATAATTTGGCAATTGGCTAAGCCTAAATTCAATAAATGCGCCGTGTTTTTAGTAATTTTTTCCTCACTTGGGTGGCGTAATATAATGATTTTTAGTCTATTATTGATTATGTTTATAGAATCACATAAGCAAGTTTTAGTAGAAAAGCCACAGTGGGAGCATAATTCTCTAGCCATATAAACTCGGAATACGGTAAAAGTATCCATAGTATACATGAGCTTAACCTACAAAGCAGGTTTGCTTTTTGACTAAGAACAGCTAAAGTTGCGGTTCTAGTTTTATGTTTTTGATTGAGGGATAAAAATGACGACAATCACCATAGACGAAAGTGCACTTGAAGGAATGGAATCGCTTTTAGGTGATCAGTTTGCAGATACCTTGAGCTTTTGTTGTAGTGAGTTTCAGCGACTAGGTTCAGAGGTGTTAGCTAACATAGGCACCGATACAGAAGCTGCAGCACGCCATGCACATAGCTTAAAGTCAAATGCTGCACAATTTGGCGCGCAAAGTTTGTCAGAAGTTGCTCAAGCGATTGAACATGCTTTAAACGAAAGTGATTTCGCAACGGCTGAGCAAAAAGCTGGCTATTTAGATGAGCAAGTTATAGGTTCAGTTGAAAAATTACAGGCTTGGTTTACTGGCCGTTAAAAACTTGAATTTATTTCAGTTGTAACTTCAAAAATCCACTAGCATGGTGGCCCTTTACTGGGGTAGTCTAAAGGCTCATTAGTAGAGGTAACCATGTCACAAATAAAAAAGAGTCACAAACTAGACGGTGTCTGTTATGACATCCGTGGGCCTGTGCTTGCACAAGCTCGAAAAATGGAAGATGAAGGCCAAAAAGTATTAAAGTTAAATATCGGTAATCCTGCCGCCTTTGGCTTTGATATGCCTGAAGATATGCATAAAGATATCATCCGTAATTTATATTCAGCCCAAGGCTACTGTGACTCTAAAGGCCTCTACTCAGCCCGTGTGGCTGTCTATCAACACTATCAGCAGCGTGGCTTACACAATCTTGATGTCGATAATATTTATATTGGCAATGGGGTAAGTGAATTAATTCAAATGACCACACAAGCATTACTCGATAATGACGATGAGGTCTTGATCCCTGCACCTGATTATCCATTATGGACTGCATCAGTTAAGTTGGCGGGCGGTAACCCAGTGCATTACTTATGTGATGAAGAGCAGGATTGGTTTCCTGATATTGCTGATATAAAAAGTAAAATCACATCGAAAACAAAAGCTTTGGTACTTATTAACCCAAATAACCCAACAGGTGCAGTTTACAGCGATGACTTGCTTATGGAGCTTATTACCATTGCTCGCGAACATAAGTTGCTGTTATTGAGCGATGAAATTTACGAGAAGATTTTATACGATGGTGCAACTCACAGCTCAATTGGGGCCTTATGCGATGACGTGCCAATTATCACCTTTAATGGTTTAGCTAAAACATACCGCGCAGCAGGTTTGCGAATGGGGTGGATGGTGTTAAGCGGCCGCACTAGCATGATGGACGATTTAAGCCGTGGCTTGGATATGCTGGCATCAATGCGTTTATGTGCCAATGTACCGGCACAATATGCTATCCAGCAAGCCTTAGGTGGTGTGCAGTCAATTGACAATTTGATTAACCCTGGTGGTCGCTTGTATGTGCAACGCGACATAGCTTGGCGTGGATTGAATGCTATTGATGGCATTAGCTGTAAAAAGCCTAAAGGGGCACTCTACGCATTTGCGAAAGTAGATACGGCGCACTTTAATATTAAAGACGATGAACGCATGATTTTAGATTTACTCAAAGCCGAGAAAATCTTACTTGTGCATGGTCGTGCTTTTAATTGGCCAGATCCTGATCATTTCAGATTGGTGTTTTTACCAAACAAAGATGATTTAACAGAAGCGATGAGTAAGATGCAGCGATTCTTCGCTGATTATCGACAAAGCTAAAAAAAGCGAGCCGAGGCTCGCTTTTTTAATAAGCTTTATCAACACGCACCGTGTTATCGGTGAGATACACAAGGCGAACTTTATCGCCTTGATTAAACAGCATCTGGTTGTCTTTATCTTGAACAACCATGTATTGTTCACCGTTTTCTACTTTTATCATTAATTCAACGAGTTGATATTGTATAACGCGACTGTTTTGTTGACGGTTGTGAGCAACAGAGCCACCAATCATTGAACCTAAAATAGTTGCGACGGTACGACCACTGCCGCCGCCAAACTGATTACCAATAACACCCCCGAGTAATGCACCGCCAAAGGTTTCCCAGCCATTAGTTTTGTCTCTAACTAGCTCTTGATCAGTAATTGTTCGTACCGATTGCACAGATCCAAATAACACCTGCTGTACTGGCACTGCTTTATTACGCTGATAATCAGCGTAACTAGGCGAGCTGAGTAATAAACAGCTTACTAGGATTGTTACTAAGTATTTCATACATCCTCCTGACTACCAGCCAAAAGTTGATTTCTCGCGTGTTTTACGGATTTCAGTTTCATCAGCCCATTCAACTAGGCCACTTTTTAAATCCATTAAACGCATAGTAAATTTGTAATACACATCAGCCTTATCAGCATTTGACTTAACAATACTCGATAAGTTGCCGTATAACATGTACTGAGCCCCAACTTGTTGACCAAATGCAATCGCTGTACTTGGGTTAACTAGCGGGTCATCGTTTTGAAAATTAAGTTGCTCACGTACCGCTTCAACGCGTGTCATATCAACAAAGCGAAACTTACCACTGCGTAGTAATTGTGTTGAGATTGAATCGGTGATTGATTCGGTATCAATGTGTTCACTGGTTTTATTCTTAATACGCTCTACAAACACGACTGGGCGACTATTTGCTGTCATTGTGCCAACCACAGGTGAAGCAAGTAACGAGTCTGTCATTTGGCTTGCTACTTTTTGTAGATCGGTTGATCCAAAGTTGATATCAGTTGTTTCAACAGCCTGAGCATCGCCGTAGCTAACCACCGCTTTATTGGCACAACCAGAAAGCAGCAAAGTGCTAGTTATCGCAATGGCCGCAGCCGATTTAACAGAAAGTAATTTCATCATGGTTTCCTTAATCTTCAAATTCTTGTGCTTCTGTTGACACTTCACGCACTGCAAGCGAGAAGGTGACAGCATTTGCTGTCGGGGCTAAGCCCGGTAACTGTGTTTTAGCAAATCCAAATAAGGTAATGGGTTGCCAAGGAGAGTGATTGCCACGTATAACAAAACCATCAGCGTCATACCAAGTAAATTGGTACTGTAAATACTGTGATTTTTTATATTGGCTTGCCAATGTCACAACCACATCTGTTAAGCCGTTTGTTTGGCGTGTTTTTACATCTGTAATTGCAAGTTTTTGCCCTAGTTCTGGGTTATTAACGATCAATTGTTGGTTATATTGTTTTGCAGTTTGCTCAACACCAATGCCAGAAGTGGTCGGGCGTGAGGAGCAGGCCGCAACAAGTAAAATGGTTAATAGTGGCACTAAATATTTCATCATTGCTCCTAAAGTTGAACGACATGTGTGTCATAGTAGCTATTAATAGAGGTTAGGAAAATTAAGGTTAACCCTTGCTTACTAACCGAAAAGTTTATTTCGCCACGACCTGGTACAGATAAAACATGTTCACCAGTTGTCATGGTATTTTGGGCAATACTTAATTGACTTGGTAAGGTAAGCCAACTTCTTGTATCTGCTTGTTCAGAGGCCATGTTATATATATTGGCTAAAATATTACCCACATCGCCGCCGCTTCTTGCCAGTTCAGCACGCATCTTTTCTTTTGCAACCAAGCGCATTACTTGTCTGGTAATTCTTCCTGTACTTTGATCTTTAAGTGTTTTCGCTGCTAGTGCCTCGAGCCTAACGATTGGTTTAAGGATGAAGTTGTCGCCATCCAATGTAATGTTCTTGTCGTTATTTGCATAAGGTGCGCCGCGGTATACAGGCATAGCGATACTATAAAAACGCGCATCTCCACGGGACGAATAAATAGGCAAGCGTAATTGAAACTCTTGTCTTGCTGGTATTAAACCTTGCTCTGCAATTACAATTACCTGGCCTGTGTTTGGCTTATGCTGCTTAAGTTCACCAAAGCGTTTACTAAATTCTTCAAAGTCTTGCTCAAAGCCCTGTTTTTTAGCAAGTCGTAAAACAGTTTGTTGTAGGTAGCTATTATCACTATTTATTTCGAGCGCTTTTTTATAATCGATATAGGCATCATCAAACTGTTTATCCGCCTCATAAAGCAGGCCCGACAAATAGAACGTAAAGGCATTTTGAAAACCATTTTTAACATTGCCAATTAGCTCAGCCATATCTGGGTAGCCTTCGGCTGCCTTTTCTGCTTGTTCATCAAGTACAGCTTGATTGTCTTTTAGTGCATCTTCTTGCACTTTATTAGCACGTCTAACTTCAACTAATGCAGATTCAAGTTGTTTATCAAATACATAACTCAGTGCTTTGTAGCTATGTAACATGGTCATTTCATAGGCAGCAGGCTCATAACCAATCACTGAGTCATTGGTTAATAATGAATTTGTTTGCTCAAGGCCTGCACTTAGCTGTACTTTGGCTGCTTGACGCTTTTTTTCCATATTTTGATAAACAGTTTCAAAGGTCTCATTGGCCTGAGAATTCTGTTTCGCTAAAAATTCAAGACGAGCAGTTTCAAGCTGATTCAATAAATAGTTACTGTGGCCATGGCTATTGCTCGGCAACAATTGCTGCGCATTTTCTATATTATTTTGAGATACAGCTTGGCGCACAGGTCTTAGCTGCGTCGCATAATCTTGGAATAGATCAGTAATACCTATGGTACTGCAGCCTGATAACAGTAAAACAGCGCCAATAAATAAACGTCGATGCACTGAACACTCCTTTTAAACAATGTACTCAGATTAGCATACGCGGCTTAACCTTCTATGATAAATTATGTAAAAAATCGTAAGTTAATAGACAACTTACTGGTCTAGTGTTTTTTAATGTTAAAGGAACACCACATTTGTTAAGTACTGTACTCTATACTTTAATTGCACTGTGTGCGTTTGCAGCTAACTCCTTGCTGTGTCGTATGGCATTACAAAGTGGTGATATTGACCCATTAAGTTTCACTGCCTTACGCTTGGTAAGTGGGGCATTGATGCTGCTTATACTGTTGCAGTGGCAATTAAAATCGCAAAGAGCTAAGCCTTTAACCGATAAAGGTAACAATATTAGTGCGCTTAGTTTATTTGTTTACGCGCTCTGCTTTTCAGTTGCCTACGTTGATTTAAATACCGGCACGGGCGCACTTATTTTATTTTCTGCGGTGCAACTGACTATGATAGGCCACAGTGTTTTTAACAAAGAGCCGCTTAGTAAAGTGCAGTGGGGGGCGTTGTTTGTAGCCTTTGCTGGCTTTATTTATTTAATGTTGCCCTCTGCAACAGTGCCCTCTTTTTTACCCGCTATGCTTATGGCAATAAGTGGCGTAGCGTGGGGAATTTACAGCATTCGTGGAAAATCATGCAGATCACCGCTGCAAGTAACTAGTTTTAACTTTTTAAGAAGTTTAATACTTGTGCCGATTTTAGTTCTTGTAGTTGCTTTAGATTGGCAAGCAGTCTCAGCCACAGGGATTTGCTTAGCTATAGCCTCAGGAGCACTTGCATCAGGAGTCGGTTACAGTATTTGGTATGTTGCACTACCAAAACTAAAAAGTAGCCAAGCGGGTGTGGTACAACTAACAGTCCCAGTGCTTGCTACAATAGCGGGGGTGCTATTTTTAGATGAGCAACTGACAACGCGTTTAATAATAGCCAGCGCCTTAATTCTTGGCGCTGTTTTGGTGTTTTTAATGGCTAAAAAGCGCAGTCTTTAGATTTAGGGTCATTGATATTTAATACGTAGCGCTCATAAAGCGTGTTAAGTTCAGCTAAAATCGCTTGTTTGCCGCTAAGCTCACTTTGTTCAATACATTGCTGTAATGTTTCAACTGACAAATACTGCATCATCTTTGCTGAAGCTCTGATATGGCTAATATGCCAAGGCTCAGGGGCAACCCCGCCTTTATATTCTTGGTAGGGGCGATAAAAACCATACTTTTCAAGGTTATTATCAAGCCATACCGCAAGCTTAGTAAATGGTCCTGTGGTCGAGTACTCATCAGGTGTTAATTGCAGTTGATAATCATCGTCAATAGGGCGGGTATCGTAGATGTCGAGGTCGGTACCAAAGTGATGCCTGCTTGCCCCCGGTAGTGCAGAGTAAAGCATAATCGCATGACACTTTTCAGTATCAGTTAAACGTTGTAAGTCTACCGTTTTTTGCTCAAGAGTATAAACTGGGCGAAGACCCTGAAATTTAGCATTCCAAATAGCACTTTGGCGCTGAAAATCGCGAAAGCTTGAGGCTATCGCCAAATCAATACCTGCTTCTTTCGCGCCTTGTTGAAGGGCTAAAAAGTCATCAACAATATCACCATGCAAGCGGTGGTTTTGTAGCCCAACTAAATGTGAGCTACTTAACCCTGTGGCGCATTGTTTAAGCTCGGTTTGGTTCATGTAAGCAGTTGCTCTAAAATGATTTCATAAATATCTGCAAGCTGAATTAAATCATCTGTGCTAACACATTCGTTTACTTTATGAATGGTTTCATTACGAGGGCCCAGCTCAATGACTTTGGCACCTGTTTGCGCAATAAAACGGCCATCAGATGTACCACCGGTGGTTTCAAGCGCTGTGTCGCGTCCGGTTACCTGCTTAATAGCGTGTACTGTAGCATCAACTAACGGACCGTGATCGGTTAAAAACGGTAGTCCATTAACAATCCAATTTAGTTCATAATCAAGGTTATGTTTTTCAACAATATCAACAACTCTTTGTTGTAGCTGTTGATAGGTTACTTCGGTACTAAAGCGAAAGTTGAATTGAATGTCGAGCTCGCCTGGGATCACATTGCCAGCTCCGGTGCCACCATTTATATTTGAAACTTGAAAGCTTGTTGCAGGGAAAAACTCGTTACCCTGATCCCACTCGGTTTGGCTAAGTTCAGTTAACGCCGGTGCAGCTAAGTGAATTGGGTTTTGTGCTAAATGTGGATAAGCAACGTGACCTTGTACACCTTTAACGGTTAAAAAGCCTGTTAATGAGCCGCGACGACCATTTTTTACTACATCACCCAGTTTATCTCGCGACGATGGTTCGCCAACTAAGCATAAATCAATCTTCTCACCACGGGCTTCAAGGGTATCGATAACACGGGTTGTACCGTTGATAAACGGGCCTTCTTCATCTGATGTAATTAAAAATGAAATAGACCCTTTATGATCTGGGTGTTTTGCAATAAAGCGCTCAGTGGCAACAACCATAGCTGCTAAGGAGCCTTTCATATCGGCTGCACCGCGTCCGTGTAGCATGCCGTCTTTTACCAGTGCCGAAAAAGGCGGGTGCTGCCAATTTTTTTCAGGACCTGTTGGTACAACATCTGTGTGACCAGCAAAACAAAAATGCGGTGATGTGTTTCCTTTGCGAGCCCAGGTATTTAAGGTATCAGTGAAAAACAGTGATTCAATATTAAAGCCAAGTTTTTCAAGGCGCTCGTTCATTAACGCTTGGCAACCAGCATCTTCAGGGGTCACTGATTCACGCTGGATAAGCGCTTGAGCAAGTTCAATAACAGGGTGAGTCATTAGGCAAAAATCTCATCGTATTGAGCTGCTTTAAAACCTAAGTGGTATTGGCCATTATGCACAAGTAGCGGGCGCTTGATCATCGCAGGTTGCTCAACTAATAATGCTAATGCTGATTCTTTATCGAGATTTTGTTTTTGTTCATCAGATAACTGGCGATAAGTTGTGCCGCGTTTATTAACTAAATCTTGCCAATCAATATGCGCTGCAAATTCATTAACTAGCTCTGCACTGATGCCGTCTTTACGGTAATCATGGAAAGTAAATTCTTGATTATTATCAGATAAATATTTTTTCGCTTTTTTAATTGTATCGCAATTGCTGATACCATACATGATAGTCATAAATTCTACTTTTTAGTTACAGTGAGTAAAGTATCTACCCCAGCAATGACCTGAGATAGTGAATAATAAAGGGGGCCAAGATTATGGCTGTTGAGCACGCAAACTGTGCCTAGCATAGGGCTGCTTAGCTCGCGTAGGTCAAAATAGGCTAATCGCTCACCTTGGCTAATTTTACTGCCATTTAGCTTAGCAATGTTGGTGTGGCTAATATGCTTTTCTATAGATGAAAACGATAAATTTAATAATATTTTCAAACCATTTTTGGCCTGTAAAATATATTCTTTTCCTGCATTTTTAACTTGTAATAGTGTGCCATCGAAAGGGGCAATAATATTGTGGCTCGTTAGTTCTACACAAATCCCAGGACCAACGGTGGCATACCTAAAAAAAGGCTCTGGGTGTTCAGCCATACTTTTAACACGACCTGTAAAAGGGCTTTTGATTGCCATACAACGCGCTTTTCTTAGGCTGCGCTCAGGCAAATATTGAACGTCGATACTCATGGCTTATTTAACGTCACCTATCACATGGTAACCGTCTTTTCTAAGTGCTGTAATGGCTTTTGCCATGCTTTGCTTTTTCACCAAGACATAATCGGTATCGTACGTTGATAAAGCAAAAATCGAAATTGACGCTTTAGCAAGCACACCAGAAATGTTCGCCATAATACCCGTTAAAGAAAAGCCAAGAGGGCCAATCACTTCAAGTGCTAGCCAATCAGTTTCTTGATCTAAACTGTCTATTGCAAAGGTACTTGGGCATACAATTGATAGCTCATCGGCGGTTTTAGCAATAAAGAAAATAGCTTGTTGGAGTAGGGCAGGATCAATCGTTGCATCAACATCTAAACTATGAATGGTAAGTTCTTCACTATGAAGTTGTAACGTTTGTTTTGACATCTGTGATCCTATCTTTGAAGCCTTTGAATTTATAGTATAGGTAAACAAAGTTAAGATAAAGCGCAATAATTTTGATTGCTGGGGATTTGCTCAGTTTAGCCTTTAAATCTTGTCCACAGATTCTGTGGATAAATATGGGAATAGCTCAGTATAAAGAAGGTAATAGGCTAATTTATAAAGAATTTATAAATTAGCCTAATTTTTGAAGGGTTAATTTTCTAAGCTTTCAACTTGCTTAGCTTGAATCGCCGTAAGGGCAATGGTGTAAACAATATCGTCTACTAATGCACCACGGCTCAAGTCATTTACTGGCTTACGCATACCTTGCAGCATTGGGCCAATACTAATTAAGTCAGCACTACGTTGCACGGCTTTATAGGTTGTATTACCGGTATTTAAATCTGGGAATACGAACACCGTCGCTTTACCTGCTACAGGGCTGCCAGGAGCTTTCTTAATCGCAACGTTTTCCATAATTGCAGCGTCGTACTGAAGTGGGCCATCAATCACTAAATCAGGGCGCTTTTGCTGGGCAAGCTTAGTGGCTTCACGCACTTTTTCTACGTCAGCACCTGAACCCGAAGTACCCGTACTGTAGCTGATCATTGCAACACGAGGCTCAATACCAAACGCGGCGGCTGAGTCTGCTGATTGAATTGCAATATCGGCTAGCTGCTCTGCGGTTGGGTCTGGGTTAATTGCACAGTCACCATAAACCAGTACTTGATCAGGTAACAGCATAAAGAATACCGATGAGACTAACGACGAGCCCGGTGCAGTTTTAATTAACTGTAACGGTGGGCGAATGGTGTTTGCAGTGGTGTTAACAGCGCCCGAAACTAAGCCATCAACTTTACCTTGCTCAAGCATCATGGTACCAAGTACCACATTGTCGAGTAGTTGCTCTTGGGCAATAACTTCAGTTAAGCCTTTGTTTTTACGAATTTCGACCATAGGCGCAACGTAATCGTTAATTACATCACTCGGTTCAATAATTGTAACGTTATCGTTGAGCTCTACACCTTGTTGCTCTGCAATACGTAAAATCTCTTCTTTGTCACCAAGCAGGATTGTTTTAGCAATACCACGTTGGCCACAAATTGCCGCAGCTTTAATCGTACGCGGCTCATTACCTTCAGGTAAAACTACGGTTTTATTCGCTTGACGAGCTTTGTCTGTTAGTAAAAAACGAAACGCAGGCGGTGACATTTTACGAGTACGGCCAACACTTTTCGCAAGGCTGTCTAACCAATCAGAGTCGATATGGCTGGCGTTATGATCTTTCACCTTATCGATACGTTGGTCATCATCACATGGTACTTCCATATTGAAGTTGTGCAGCAAGAGTGACGTGCGCCAAGTATCTTCCTCTGTTGCAAGAATTGGCAGGCCTGTATCCATGGCTTGCTCGCACAATTTCATAATGCGATCTTCAGGCTTAAAGCCACCGGTTAATAAAATCGCCCCAAGCTTGGTGCCATTCATGGCTGATAAACAAGCCGCAACTAATACATCAGAGCGATCGCCTGGTGTTACCAGTAATGCACCCGGGGTAAAGTGGCTTAAAATGTTTGAAACCGTTCGCGCACAGAAAGTGACACGACGTAAACGACGGTGAGCCATGTCGCCTTCGTTAATGACTTCGGCTTTTAAGTATTCACATAAATCGCGCACACGCGGCGCTACTAGGTCGAAATCCCACGGAATTGAACCTAATAACTTAAATGGGTGCTTTCTGAAAATCGGCAGTGATGCTAAACGGTTTAATTCGTTTTCAAGTTGCTCAGGCTCATGGGCCTCAACAAGGTCTGCACGTGCGCGACCTTCGTCATCTAAAGGAGCATTTACTTTGTTGAAAATACAACCTAGCACGCGAGGGTGGTTAACACCGCCATAGTTGCCAGAGGCGATTTCTAAACGGTCTTCAATTTGGTCATTGCTATCGTTGCTTGGTGTTAATACAAAAACAATATCAGCACCTAATGTTTGCGCGATTTCGCGGTTTACACGGCCAGCATAAGGCTGACGACGTGTTGGCACCATACCTTCGATAATCGCAATTTCGTCTTCTTTAATAGTGCTTTCAAAGCGCTCTACGATTTCTTCTAGTAAGTCGTCGCCTTTACCATCACCAATCATTTGCTCTGCATAGCTCAGCTCAAATGGTGTAGGTGGATTAATTGGCGAACCATGGGTGACAATTTGCGTTGACTTTTCTGGGCCTGTATCGCCAGAACGAGGCTGTGCGATTGGCTTAAAAAAGTTTACCTTTAGCGCTTTTTGCTCAAGCGCGCGGACTAAACCAACAGAAACAGACGTTAAACCAACCCCCGTTGAAATAGGGATCAACATAATTCTATGTGCCATTTACTTAAGCCTCCTGTGCAATACGGGCTGCATCGTTAGCAATCACCCATTCTTCGTTGGTAGGGATCACAAACGCTTTCGCATGCGCTTGGCCTTTTGAAATTAGACCTTCTTTACCAAAACGTGCCGCTAAGTTTGCATCTTCATCACACTCAAGGCCTAAAAAGCCTAATTGAGTGATGACTTTGTCACGAATAATATCTGAGTTTTCACCGATACCGCCGGTAAAAATAAGTGCATCTAAACGTTGTAGAGGAACTAAAAAAGCAGCTATTTGTTTAGCTAAGCGGTAACAGAAGATATCGAGTGCAAGGTTTGCTTGCGGGTGGCCTTCAACGGCGGCTTCTTCGATAGTGCGGCAGTCATTTGATAATTCACTAATACCTAGCAAGCCACTTTGCTTATTGAGTAAATCATCAATTTCTTGAGCCGTGTAATTAAGTTGCTGCGTTAAAAAGGTGAATAAACCCGGATCGATGCTACCACTGCGAGTACCCATCACTAAGCCTTCAAGCGGCGTAAGACCCATACTGGTATCTACACTCTTACCATCTTTAATCGCACACACTGAACAACCATTACCTAAATGTGCACTGATCACATTAGTTTGCTCGCGCTCTTTGCCTAATAATTTTGCTGCTTCACCAGCAACGTAATAATGACTGGTACCATGAAAACCATAGCGTCTTACGCCATGCTCTTTATATAGTGAGTAAGGCAAAGCGTATAAGTAAGCAATATTAGGCATGGTTTGGTGAAACGCAGTATCAAACACGGCAATTTGTGGCAGCGCTGAGAACGCTTGCTTTGCAGTGCGAATACCCAATAAATTTGCAGGGTTATGAAGTGGAGCAAGTGCCGCTGTTTTTTCGATAGCAGTAAGTACATTATCGTCGATAAGCACAGACTCAGTGAAATGCTCACCACCGTGCACAACACGATGACCCACCGCAATTAAGTTATCTGCCAGACCTAACTCATTAACTAGCTTCACAAGCTCAGCAATGGCTGCATCATGGGCTTGGCCCTTTGCCAGTTCGATAAGTTGTTTTTCACCATTATATTTATATTTGATTGAAGGCGTGTCTGAGCCAAGGCGCTCAGCTAAACCAGAAATAACTTCGTCAGAAGTAGTGGCATCTAAAATGGCAAATTTTAAACTTGAACTACCACAGTTCAGTACTAAAACATGGTGTGGTGAGCAAAGGTGCGTTGACATAGCTAGGTCCTAAAAATACGATATCAGTCAGTGTATATTAAGGCTTGATAATTAGAATTCTTTGCCAGTATAGTAAATAAGTATTTTGTTGCTACACTTAACAAAGCTAGGCTGTAATTATACTAAAGTCTGGTTGACTTAAGCCGATAACATTTTATCTCATTTAGACATTAAACGTTAGTCTCATTACCATTAATTTGGTATTAAAACTAGGACAGGTTTTGCAGGGATTGTATCCGGGAGTGTGTTACACTCGATTGTGAAACAAGATGAAGACCCTAGGAGTGATGATGCAAAAAGGTGTCATGTCACAAGTGCAAACAGGTCGTCAGTACGCGAAAAAATGGCCGATGCGACAAGAGCTCGCTCCAATGTTTGCCGAATTTAGAGTGATCAAGGCCACTGTTCTGGCTATTACAGTGATGCCAATATTGGCAATGCTGACTGTATTCATGCAAGTTAATTATTTAGGTAGTGATTATTTTCCACAAGCTATCACTATCGCGCTTTTCTTTTTATCACTACCGCTGCAAGGTTTGTTGTGGCTAGGTCGTCGCGCTCAAACCCGTTTAGAACCAGCTATGTTAAGTTGGTATACCGAGCTGCATAGTAAAATGAAGGCGCATGGCTATCAGTCACAACTCACAACTGAAAAACCATGCTACACAGATTTAGCTCAACTTTTAAAAGATATGTTCGAAAAGATGGATAAAGCGTTCACAAAAGAACACTTTTAATCACGAATAAACTGGCTCACATAAAACGATAACGTTACTTTTTGTGGGCCTTGTTGCTCTATCTGCTGCCAATGCTCTGGGCGAAACTTCCAAGCAAACGGTGTCATCATAATTAAATGTTTAATCTCATCAACAGGCAATAGCACCTGTTGCTCTAGTAAGTTTATTGACTCTTTACTAAATCCTGCTGGTGGCTCTATCTCTGTATGTGGTTTTACATCCGCATAAATAAACGCTTTTAATTCTTTAAGATGCCAAGGTCCTGGGCTTGCGACAATTAGACTGCCTTGCGATTTGGCAAGTCGAGCAAGTTCTTGTGCAAATAAGGGAGCAAACACACTGACAAGCACATCGGCAGATGCGTCAGCAAAAGGGGCTTGGCTAATCGAGGCAACACTAAAATTTGCATTTTCATAACGCTTAGCCGCGTATTTTACCGCCGGCTTCGAAATATCAACACCATATACTTCGGCACTCGATTGCGCTGCTATTGCTTGGGTATAAAAGCCTTCGCCACATCCTAAATCAATTACTGTATTTGGTTTAAGTGATGCCACTAACTCAGCTAAAGCTTGCTGTAAAAAAAGGTAGTGCCCCGCACTTAAAAAAGCTCGGCGTGCTTGCACCATTTCAAGGTTATCACCCGGTTGTTTCGACTTTTTATTTTGCACGGGTAGTAAATTGACATAACCCTCTTTGGCGATATCAAAACTATGGTTGTTGTCACAGCGGTAAGTTTTATCGGTTAGCGTAAGTTCAAGTTTGCAAAGCGGGCAGTGATAGTGAAGACTCATGAGTCTAAATAGTCCTTATCATAAAAGGTTTTAACCCAGTGCGGGCGATAGGTGATCAACAAGGTAATAGCCATGCCATTGAGCATTGCTTCAGGAAACCAAATTATGGCACATAGAATGAGATAGTTTTCTGAAATCTCAATAAAACTGTAATCACCCAATAAGTAATAAAACACACCACTGGTAAGTATTTTGATACAAGCGATAACAGCCGCGGTTAAAAATGCGCATAAAAAGATATAAATAAAAAAGTGTCTTGGTAAATAGCTATAGCAAAGTACAAAACACAAGTAACTCAGCGTGATAGGTATAAATGCCGTAAATAGTAAATGCACAGGCAATAAGGGCAGTGGTAACTGAGCGACTAACACCAGCAGTAGACTTGCAAGGCTGCTTGCAAAAATAGCCAGTCGCCAACCTAAAATCAGGGTCACTGCGGTGACCCCTAATATATGCAATTCGAGGCCCGGCAATATTCCCGCTTTAATGCGCCATAATATTGCAAGTACTAAAGCACACGCGAGCACACCCACTTGTCTTATTGGTGTTGCCAATAATTGGGATGCGCTTTGCTTATCAAAGCTTAGCCAAAGTACTAAAGCCACACAGCTCCACAAAGGGAGCTGCCATTGCATCGTCTCTATCATGCGTTAAATGTTGACCAAATTGGCGCATGATCAGATGGTTTCTCGATACCACGTAATTCGTAATCGATACCTGACTCAACACAACGCTCAGCAAGCGCTGGGGTTGCTAAAATCACATCAATACGTAAACCGCGGTTGTCATCAAAACCTTTTGAGCGGTAATCAAACCACGAATATTGTTCGGTTTTTTCTGGGTATAGTTCACGGAAGGTATCTTTAAAGCCCCAGTTTAATAACGTGCTTAGCCATTCACGCTCTTCTGGTTGAAAAGAACATTTACCCGTTTTTAACCAGCGCTTACGGTTAGGCTCTCCAATACCAATGTCGAGATCGGTCGGTGAAATATTAATGTCGCCCATCACAATAACATCTTGCTCTGGCGTGTGATTATCTTCTAAGTGAGTCATTAGATCTTTATAGAATTGACGCTTATATGGGAACTTGGTTTCATGGGCAATATTATCGCCTTGCGGGAAGTAGCCATTCATCACAGTAAGATCGCGACCATTTTCTTGAGTCACTGTTACGCTGATCATACGACGCTGTGATTCATCTGTATCGGTTGCAAAACCTTTTACAACCGATTTAGGTTCCTGCTTACATAGCATTGCCACGCCGTAATGCGCTTTTTGACCATGGAAAAAAACGTGATAACCCATTTTTTGTACATCCTCAAGCGGGAAGGCTTCATCATGCACTTTGATTTCTTGTAAGCCAATGATATCTGGTTGATGTTTATCAATCACCGCTTGCAACTGGTGTAAACGGGCGCGCAGGCCGTTAATGTTAAATGAGATTACCTTCATGGATTACCTATCTGAATTTTTGTTTATTCGTTTAGCGCAATTCTACCATCAAAATAGGGCTTATTCATGAGCAAATTACGAAAATCAAATTGAATAAATGTTGATCAATTGCTGCTGATTTTAAAAACATTGTTAACTCAGTATTAATAATTAAATTAAATAAATAATTCAGTTGATCTACTTATTTTTGGTTATATAATGCGCACAAATCACCCGTTCATATTATGTACTATTTAAAGGTAAACCATGAAAAAACAATTAGTGATGCTTTCTCTTGCATGTATCTCATTTGGCTCATTAGCAAGCAACCCGCACTACTTTTCAGCTGATAACCGTATTGAATCAAAGTTATGTAGCTTAAGTGCGAACGAAGGGTTTACCGCTGCACGTAAAGAAGCAGCAAAGCATGGCATTTCAATGTCACGTTTTTCAAAGAGCATTTTATGTAACGGTACTGACATCCGTGAAATTGCTAAAAAAGCACAATCACAAGAAGCTGCAACAAAGGCAGCTGTTGAAGTGTTTGCTAAAAATGAGCAAAAAGAGACTCAACTTTGTATCACTGCACTTAAAAAAGGTTTAACACCTGTGCGTGAAAAAATTGGTAACTTAAATACTTTAAAATGTAATGGCGAAGCAGTAACAGATTTCGTTAAGCGTTACCAAAACGCAGCTATCTAATAGCAACATTATAGTTAGATTGAAAAAGCGCTCTTTAGAGCGCTTTTTTTATGAAAAAATTACAGTAAGTAATGAAAAGCTTGCTAAATCATAGGCTTAACCTTAACTTAACTAGGTTGTAAGTACTTGATTTTAGCCAATAAGGCATTTTGGCATTCAACTTGTAACAGTCGAAGTGAATCTAATCGACTACAAGGAAATGTCTTATGAAAAAGTTAACTTTAGCATCAACAATTTTAGCAGCATTAAGCCTATCAGCCTGTTCTGCGAGTAACTCTTTAGCAAAAATCGACAGCGATTTTGGCAGCCTAGATAATGACAACGACGGTTATATCTCTAAAGTAGAAGCTGACGACGATGCTATTTGGGAGCACTTTTCAAATATCGATACCAATATGGATGAGCAAATCAGCCGTACTGAATTTAATGCTTACATGCAGTTAAATACAGGCAAGGTGGCAACTGATAGTGAGGTATCTGAATCAGCATTTAAAGCTGAAATCGCTAAATTTGACCCAATCGAAAATGACTTTAAATCGTTAGATAACGATAAAAATGGCTATATTTCTATTGAAGAAGCGGATGACGACGACATTGCAAATCACTTTGGCTATATGGATAGCAACAAAGATAAACGTGTAAGCCGCAATGAGTTTATTAGTTACATTAATAAATATGGCAGTGAAGTTGCCGAAGACGACGCGTTAGAGATGCTTAACAAGAGCTAATTTTATAAAGCAGCTATTAAATACCCCAAAAGCCAGTGTTTTACGCTGGCTTTTTTATAATAATTTTTCCAACCTTGGTCGACTTCTGTCATAATAGAGCGTTAGTGAGTAAAAATGACCTTTAGTAGCAATGGCCGCAAAACGTATCAGTGATGAACAATTAGTCGAAATCATAGAAGCCGCGATTTTTGTTGCCGGGAAGCCTGTGTCTAAGCGTCATTTAAAAGAGACAGTATTAGCTGATTTAAGCGTATCTATGCCACGCATAAATAATGCAATTGACCAAATTCAAACGCATTATCAAACTCGAGGCATTAAGCTTGTTGCCGTTGGCAGCGGTTATCGGTTTCAAGCATGTGCAAGTTTAGCACCTTGGCTTGCAAACTTATGGCAAGAGCGAGCACCGAAATACTCAAGAGCACTATTAGAAACTTTATCCTTGATTGCCTATAGACAACCCATAACCCGTGGTGAGATTGAACAAGTACGGGGGGTTACAGTTGGCTCAGGGATAATTAAAACATTATTAGAAAGAGAGTGGATAAGAGTTGTTGGCCACAAAGAAGTGCCGGGGCGTCCTGCCTTGTACGCCACCACTGCTGCTTTCTTAGACTATTTTTCATTAGCTGGTTTAGATGAATTACCACCACTGCCTGAGCTTCAGGAAAGTAAAATCAACCAGTTATTGAGCGATCCTTCTGTGAGAGAACTATCTGAATGAGTAATTTAGAAACTGAAAAGTTACAAAAAGTATTAGCCCGTGCTGGTGTGGGTTCACGTCGTGAAATGGAAAAATACATTGATGCCAACCGCGTAAGTGTTAACGGTAAAGTTGCCCGTTTAGGTGACCGTGTAGAGGCAAGCGATGTAATCCGTGTTGATGGTCACGTTGTGAAAATTGAAGACAAAGCTGAGCGTATTTGTCGTGTGCTTATGTATAACAAACCCGAAGGTGAGTTATGTACACGTAAAGACCCTGAAGGCCGTCGTACGGTATTTGATCGTTTACCACGTGTAGATGGCGAACGTTGGATTGCAGTGGGTCGATTAGATATCAACACTGCAGGTTTAATGTTGTTTACTAACGATGGTGAACTTGCTAACCGTTTAATGCACCCAAGCTACGAAGTAGAGCGTGAGTACTCAGCTCGTGTGTTTGGTGAAGTGACTAACGAAACGCTACGCACTTTAACAAAAGGCGTTGAGCTTGAAGATGGTCCTGCAAAATTCTTAAACATCAAACCTATGGGTGGTGAAGGTATCAACCGTTGGTTCAATGTCACTTTAACAGAAGGTCGTAACCGCGAAGTTCGTCGTTTATGGCAATCGCAAGATGTAGAAGTTTCTCGTCTTATTCGTATTCGCTACGGTAAGTTAGAGCTTGATAAGCGTTTACCACAAGGTGGTTGGGCTGAGCTTGATTTAGATACCGTTAACTATTTACGTAAAACAGTACAGTTAGGTCGCGAAACACAAACTAAGTTGTCGGCTATTCCTGAAAAACGTAAAGACAAGCGTGCTAAAATTAACCAAATCCGTAAGGCGGTTAAAAAGCACAATCAACGCGCTAAACAAACTAAGCGTCGTTAATCAGCAATATCATTGTTTGCAGATAAACTAATTTATTTGCAAACAGGCATAAAAAAAGCAGCGATTTCGCTGCTTTTTTTATTTCGATTCACAATGCTTATTAAGCATTTTCAACCGCTGTACGTGGGTCAACATATTCCATGTTGAAAGCTTCAGCTACTTCTTTATAAGTAACTTGGCCTTTGATCACGTTTAAGCCTTTTAAGAAATGTGCATCATCAAGAAGCGCTTTCTTATAGCCTTTGTTAGCAAGGTTGATGATATACGGTAATGTTGCGTTGTTAAGTGCAAACGTAGAAGTACGTGGTACAGCACCTGGCATGTTAGCAACACAGTAGTGAACAACGTCATCAACGATGTAAGTAGGATCTGCGTGAGTTGTTGCTTTAGAAGTAGCGATACAACCACCTTGGTCGATTGCAACGTCAACGATAGCAGAGCCAGGCTTCATTGCTTTGATGTGCTCAGCTGTAACTAGTTTAGGCGCTGCCGCACCTGGGATTAGTACGCCACCGATCACAAGGTCAGCTTCTAGTACGTGTTTTTCTAACGCATCAGCAGTAGAGTAAATAGCTTTAACTTTGTTACCGAACTGTGCGTCTAATGCACGTAATACGTCGATGTTACGGTCAAGAACAACAACATCAGCACCTAGGCCAACTGCCATTTGCGCTGCGCTACGACCAACCATGCCGCCACCGATAACAACAACTTTAGCTGGCTCAACACCAGGTACACCGCCCAGTAACATACCACGGCCGTGGTTTGATTTTTCAAGCGCTTGTGCACCAGCTTGGATAGACATACGACCAGCAACTTCACTCATAGGAGCAAGAAGAGGTAAACCGCCACGAGCGTCAGTTACAGTTTCGTAAGCGATACAGATTGCGCCGCTTTTAACTAGGTCTTCAGTTTGTGGAAGATCCGGTGCTAAGTGAAGGTAAGTAAATAGAATTTGGTCTTCGCGTAACATTGCACGCTCAACAGCTTGAGGCTCTTTTACTTTAACGATCATTTCAGCTTTAGCAAAAACGTCAGCAGCGGTTGGTAAAATTTCAGCACCAGCTGCAACATAATCTTCGTTAGTGAAGCCAATGCCCATACCTGCATCAGTTTCAACAAACACTTGGTGGCCATGGTTTACTAGTTCACGAACACTCGCAGGAACCATACCTACACGGTATTCATGGTTTTTAATTTCTTTAGGTACACCAATAATCATAGTTTTTCGCCTTAATAGAACGGGATAAAATTTTTGACTATTATATTCATGACATGCCAGTGTGTCTCACCTTTTTTAAGTTGGATTCTAGTGATATAATCTAAAAAATTAATTTTAACAGTTTAAAACTCTGGTTTGTCTTATGCACCAATTACTCGACCGAATTGACCGTAAAATTTTAATGGAATTACAGCTCGATGGTCGGATCTCTAACGTAGAGCTGGCAAGGCGTGTAGGCCTAAGTGCAACACCCTGTTTAGAGCGGGTAAAAAAGCTCGAAAGGGAAGGGTACATACTCGGTTATAAAGCCGTGGTAGATCCTGCAAAACTCGGGCAAGGTTTGTCGGTTTATGTAGAAGTGACTATCACTAAAACATCACCCGATGTATTTGAAGAATTTAACGCTGCAGTTAAAAAGCACGATGAAATTATTGAATGCCATTTAGTATCAGGTAATTTCGACTTTCTATTAAAAACGCGGGTAAACGACATGTCGGAATATCGAAATGTTTTAGGGGATATTCTACTAAAACTACCTAATGTCAGTGAAAGCCGAACCTATGTGGTAATGGAAGAAGTAAAAGGTGAGCAAGGGGTCATTATTCGCCCATATATTGCCTAAACTGTTAAAATACACATTGAGTAACAAAAACTTGTTCATTATCAGTCCATCAAGGTTAAGATAAAGTGCATCAAACGGCATTTCCTGCTAAGGTATTTCACTGCTAATCGATGAGTAAAGAATAATAAGGAATAGGGAGCTATGCGCCTAAATGGTGTTCAAAGACTGTTAGAAACGGGGCTAATTATTAGTACCTTTGCAGCAGTATTTATTTTATGTGCATTAATTAGTTTTGATCCAGCCGATCCTTCTTGGTCGCAAACCGGTGAATTTGTTAATGTTAAGAATATTACCGGCACCGCAGGTGCATGGATTGCGGATATCCTTTTGCTTAGTTTTGGCTGGCTAGCTTATCTTGTGCCAGTAGCCATTCAGCTGTTTGGCTATTTACTGTTTAAACAACCTCATCGTATTTTACAGCTTGACTACACCACGCTTGCTCTAAGAGTCATTGGCTTTGCGTTATTCATTACCTCAGCCACGGCAATTAGTAGCATCAATTTTGATGACATATATAATTTTTCATCGGGCGGGGTAGTAGGTGATGTGATTGCCACAGCCATGATGCCTACTTTTAATTTCACTGGCACCTCTATTTTATTGTTGTGTTTCTTTTTTGCCGGTCTAACGCTACTAACAGGAGTTTCTTGGGTTCAGTTTGTAGACTTTGTTGGTAAGTGGGTGATGAAAATATTCTACTTCTTACGCGCGCAGTTTTCTGCATGGTTAAATCGCGAAAGAGAAGCGGTTAAACCAACGTCAGCCGAGCCAGACGCTAACTTTGAACAGCAAGATAGCAACCCAGCTATAGGTTTCAATGACATAGACGAGCCAGCAACAAAGCCATCACAAACACAGAAAAAACAGCCAAGCAGTAGTGATGATGAATTTGAAGGTTTTGATGAGCTTGACGATATTCTTGACCAAGAAATTGGCTTTAGTGCGCTTGATGACGAATCATTCGATACTGTATCGGCACTTAATGCGCTTGATCAAAGCCCAGTCGTTGAGCCAGAAAAACCTGTAACAACGGTTGTATCGCCTGCGCGCCCAATGCCAAAGGCAAAACCTGCGTACCAGCCACCGCCAACGGCAAAAGAAAAGTTTGAAGCCTTACTAGATGAGCAACCGCCTGCTAACCCATTACCATCGCTAGATTTACTCGATCGCCCAGATAAAGCGAAAAATCCATTATCACAAGAAGAGCTCGATGGTATCTCACGTTTAGTTGAAACCAAACTACTTGATTTTAATATTCAAGCTGCGGTTGTGGGTGTTTATCCAGGTCCGGTTGTAACTCGCTTTGAGCTTGATTTAGCGCCGGGTATCAAAGTAGCCAAAATCACCGGCCTAGCTAAAGATTTAGCGCGTTCACTGTCTGCTGTGAGTGTTCGTGTTGTAGAGGTTATTCCAGGTAAAACTTATGTTGGTTTAGAGCTACCTAACAAACACCGTGAAATAGTGCGTTTAAGTGAAGTTATTAACGCACCTAAATTTGAATCAAACCCATCACCACTGACTATGGTGTTAGGTAAAGACATTGCTGGCGAACCGGTATGTGCTGACCTTGGCAAAATGCCGCATTTACTCGTTGCAGGTACCACAGGTTCAGGTAAGTCAGTGGGCGTTAATGTAATGATATTAAGCTTACTGTACAAATCGGGCCCTGATGATGTTCGTATGATCATGATTGACCCGAAAATGCTTGAACTTTCGGTGTACGAAGGCATCCCACATTTATTATGTGAAGTTGTTACCGACATGAAAGAAGCAGCCAATGCATTGCGTTGGTGTGTAGGCGAAATGGAACGTCGTTATAAGCTAATGTCGGCGCTTGGGGTGCGTAACTTAAAAGGTTACAACCAAAAAGTGCTTGATGCGAAAGAAGCGGGTCACCCTATTTTAGACCCACTTTTTAAAGACACAGATGGCATGGCCGATGGCCCTGAAGAGCTTGGTAAATTGCCAAGTATTGTGGTGGTGATAGACGAATTTGCCGACATGATGATGATCGTGGGTAAAAAAGTGGAAGAGCTGATTGCTCGTATTGCACAAAAAGCTCGTGCTGCAGGTATTCATTTAGTGCTAGCAACACAGCGCCCATCGGTTGACGTTATTACAGGTTTAATTAAAGCGAATATTCCAACGCGTATGGCGTTCCAAGTTTCAAGTAAAATTGACTCGCGTACCATTTTAGATCAGCAAGGTGCCGAAAACTTACTGGGTATGGGTGACATGCTTTACTTACCGCCGGGTACCAGTGTGCCAGTGCGTGTACATGGCGCGTTTGTCGACGACCACGAAGTTCACGCGGTTGTAGATGATTGGAAAAAACGTGGTAAACCAAATTATATAGATGAAATTTTAAGTGGTGATGCCACAGAAGAAATTTTACTACCTGGAGAAACCAGTGAAGACGGTGATGAAGAGTCAGATCCGCTTTACGATGAAGCAGTATCATTTGTAATTGAAACCGGCAAAGTGTCGGTATCGAGTGTACAGCGTAAGCTTCGCGTAGGTTATAACCGCGCAGCTCGCTTAGTTGAACAAATGGAAACATCAGGCATTGTTAGCGCACCGGGTCATAACGGTGCTCGCGAAGTCTTAGTGCCAAATGGTGGAGCAAATTAATGAAAAAAATTAAATACCTAGCCCTAATTATGGGTTGTTTATTAAGCGGTCAAAGTTTTGCAGACGACAGCGAAGCGTTGCAACAACAACTGGCTGCAATTAAAAGTTTTAAAGCAGAGTTTTCACAGCAGGTGACCGATTCTCAAGGTGAAGCTATCATGCAAGGTGAGGGGAACATTGCCCTTCAACAGCCTATGATGATCCGCTGGCAACAACAAAGCCCAGATGACACCTTGTTTGTATCTAATGGCGACAAAACTTATTACTTCGACAGCTTTGCTGAACAAGTAACCATTATGAATACCCACAGCCTAATTGATTCAACACCGTTTGTATTGTTGACCTCAAAAGATCCTGAGCAGTGGGCAAAATACCAAGTTGTGGCAACAGAGGCAGGCTTTAGTGTCACGCCAAACAAAGGCGTTGAGAGCCAAGTTGAAAAGTTAGATATTAGCTTTAATGCTAAAGAGCAAGGTCTTGCATCACTAACTGTATTAGACACCTCTGGTCAGCAGTCTTTATTTACCTTTAAAGATGCCAAAGTAAATGAAGCGCTTGCAGCTCAAACATTTGAATTTACCATTCCTGAGGGCGTGGAAGTTGACGACCAAAGCCAAGGTGATTAAGGCTTGAGTAACCTCGGATTTAATTTTGGCCCTGATGTGCGCCCACTCGCGGCGCGCATGCGACCAGAAACACTGAATGACTACATAGGTCAGCAGCACCTATTGAGCCCCGACAAACCTCTTTACCAAGCGATTCTTGCAGGTCGATGCCACAGCCTCATTTTGTGGGGGCCGCCAGGCGTTGGTAAAACCACCTTAGCGCAAATTATTGCTAACCATGCCGATGCAAGCCTTATTCAAATGTCGGCTGTTACAGCAGGCGTGAAGGATATTCGTGAGGCAGTAAGCGAAGCGAAAGCAAACCTTGCTGGGCGAGGACAACGCACTTTATTATTTGTAGACGAAGTGCACCGCTTTAATAAATCTCAGCAAGATGCATTCTTACCACATATCGAAGATGGCACCTTTATTTTTGTTGGTGCAACCACCGAAAACCCATCATTTGCACTTAATAACGCGATATTGTCTCGTGCCCGTGTGTATGTTCTAAAAGCACTTGAGCAAACCGATTTATTTACCGTGATTGAGCGCGCCTTGCGTGAAGACGTAGAGCTCAGCCAAAAACACATTGAAATTGCCGATAACGCCAAACAGGCGCTTTGCCAAGCAAGTGATGGCGATGCGCGAAAAGTACTTAACTTGTTAGAACAAGCGGTTGATTTAACTACTGAGCAGCAGGGCAAATATCTAGTTGATCAACATGTTTTAAGCCAAGTACTGCCAACTCACTTAGCCAAGTACGACAAAGGTGGTGATGAGTTTTATGACTTGATTTCAGCGTTTCATAAGTCAGTGCGAGGTAGTTCACCTGATGGCGCTTTATATTGGTATTGCCGTATTTTGGCAGGCGGCGGCGACCCACTTTATGTAGCTAGGCGCTTATTAGCGATTGCTACAGAAGATATTGGCAATGCCGACCCGCGAGCAATGGAAGTCGCACTCAATGCGTGGGATATTTTTCAACGTGTTGGCCCAAGTGAAGGTGAGCGCGCTATTGCACAAGCCACCATTTATTTAGCCAGTGCTCCGAAAAGTAACGCTGTGTATATGGCGTTTAATCAAGCGCTGCAAGACGCTAAAAATGAGCCGAGTTATCCTGTGCCTGAGCATTTACGCAATGCACCAACAAGTTTAATGAAAGATTTAGGTTATGGCGCTGAATATCGTTATGCTCACAATGAAGAAGGCGCATTTGCGGCTGGCGAAAAGTACTTCCCAGAAGCAATTAATGATCGCCAGTATTACTTCCCAACTGACCGTGGGCTTGAACAAAAAATAAAACAAAAGCTGGACTATTTAACTCAGCGCAACGAGCAAAGTGATATTAAACGTTATGAATAGTTTGAAACTTTACATGATGATTGCGCTAGGTGGTGCATCGGGAGCATGTTTACGCTATTTTCTTAGCGAAACCATGCTAAAACTGCTGGGTAGGGGATTCCCTTTTGGCACGTTGACAGTTAATATTCTTGGTTCATTGTTAATGGGCATTTTGTACGGCTTGATTGAAAAAGAAATAATCGCTGTTAGCCCAGCTAAAACCTTAATTGGTATTGGCTTTTTAGGTGCATTGACCACCTTTTCAACATTCTCAATGGATTCGTTGTTGCTATTGCAACAAGGTCACTTTTTTAAAATGGCCCTCAATATCACCTTAAACGTGGTGGTGTGTATATTTATGGCTTGGCTGGGCCTTCAGCTGGTAATGCAAAAAGGTTAAAAATCGAACATGTTAGATTCTAAATATTTACGTCAAGATATTGAACAAGCGGCTGCACGTTTAGCAACGCGTGGTTTCGAGCTTGATATTGCAGCAGTGACTGCTCTTGAAGAAAAACGCAAAACATTACAAGTAAAAACGCAAGAACTTCAAAGCGAGCGTAATGCAAGTTCCAAAGCTATCGGCCAAGCAAAAGCGAAAGGCGAGCACGAAAAAGCACAACAGCTGCTTGATTCAGTTAGTAATCTTGGCGACCAACTAGACAGCGTTAAAGCAGAGCAAGATGCAGTGTTAGAAGAGCTTAAGCAAATTGCACTTGCTATTCCAAACTTACCTGATGAATCAGTACCTGTTGGTGAAGACGAAGATCAAAACGTTGAGATTTCAACATGGGGTACGCCTAAGTCATACGACTTTGAAGTAAAAGATCACGTTGATGTTGGTCAAGATGTTAACGGCCTAGACTTTGAAATGGGCGTTAAAATCAGTGGTGCACGTTTTACCGTTATGCGCGGTCAAGTTGCACGTATGCATCGTGCTCTTACGCAGTTTATGCTTGATACGCACACAGAGCAAAATGGCTATACAGAAATGTATGTGCCTTACCTAGTAAATAGCGCAAGCTTATACGGCACAAGCCAATTACCTAAGTTTGCTGGTGACTTATTCCACACATTAGGTTTAGTAGATGACGACGGTCAGCAACAACCAGGTTTCAGCTTAATTCCTACAGCGGAAGTGCCGCTTACTAACAGTGCTCGTGACGAAATTTACGACGAAAGCGACTTACCAATTCGTTTAACAGCACATACACCATGTTTCCGTAGTGAAGCGGGTAGCTATGGCCGTGATACCCGTGGTCTTATTCGTCAGCACCAGTTCGACAAAGTTGAATTAGTACAACTAGTAAAACCTGAAGATTCAATGCAAGCACTAGAAGAGCTAACAGGTCACGCTGAGCAAATCTTACAAGCATTAGAGCTGCCATACCGTAAAGTGATTTTATGTACAGGTGATATGGGCTTTGGTGCAGCAAAAACTTACGATTTAGAAGTTTGGTTACCTGCACAAAACACCTATCGTGAAATCTCATCATGTTCAAACATGGTTGATTTCCAAGCACGTCGTATGCAAGCGCGTTTCCGTCGTCAAGGCGAGAAAAAACCAGAGCTACTTCACACACTAAACGGTTCAGGTTTAGCGGTTGGTCGTACCCTTGTAGCAATCTTAGAAAACTACCAACAAGCTGACGGCTCGGTCATCGTGCCAAAAGTATTACGTCCTTACATGGGTGGCTTAGAAGTAATTAAATAGGCTTAATTTTTAGTCATTTTATGAAACCGCATTGGGAAACCATGCGGTTTTTTTTTTTTTTTGATAATAATTAATTGCGGTAAGCAGTATGTTTAGTAAACTAAAAATAGGTACTATCAGTTTTAAAACTAAATCACATAGTATTTTATTACAATACACGAAGGACTGCTGTTATGAAAAAACTACTCGCCGTAGCATCTGCTGCTTTGTATTTAGCAAGCTCTGTCGCTTTTGCTAAAGATAAGCCCAATATCCTCATAATATTCCCCGATGATGTAGGCTGGCAAAACGTCAGTGCATATGGCCTAGGTACAATGGGTTATAAAACCCCAAATATTGATAAACTTGCCCATGAAGGTGCAATGTTTACCGATCACTATGCACAACCATCATGTACTGCTGGTCGCGCTGCACTTATTACCGGCCAGTATCCAATCCGTAGTGGCATGACAACTGTTGGCAGACCAGGCGCAGAGCTTGGTTTAAAAGCGGGCTCTTATACCCTTGCTGAGGTTCTTAAAGAGCAAGGTTACGCTACAGGTCAATTTGGTAAAAACCACTTAGGTGATCGTAACGAGCACTTACCAACCGTTCATGGTTTTGATGAATTTTTTGGAAACTTATATCACTTAAATACGCAAGAAGAATTCGAGCAACGTGATTATCCAAAAGACCCTGAATTTTTCAAAAAGTATGGTACGCGAGGTGTTTTACATACTTACGCAACTAATGTAGATGATAAAACGGTTGATCCACGTTTTGGTAAAGTGGGTAAACAAAAAATTGAAGATACCGGCCAGCTTTCTCGCGAACGTATGAAAAACGTAGATAAAGAGTTTATGGCTGCGAGCCTAGATTTTATCAAGCGTGCAAAAAAAGCTGATAAACCTTTCTTTGTTTGGTTTAACCCGAGTCGTATGCACATGTATACGCGTTTAAGTGACGAAAGTCGTTATTTAGCTGAAGAGTACACCACAGAGCATGATTTATACGGCAGTGGCCTAATTGAACATGACCAGCAAGTGGGTGAGTTAATGGCTGCACTTGATGATATGGGTGTACTTGATAACACTATCGTTATTTACTCAACAGATAATGGTCCTGAGCACAGCGCTCGATTACACGGCGGTACAACACCTTTCCGTGGTGAAAAGATGACAACTTACGAAGGCGGCGTACGCGTTCCTATGATTGTTCGTTGGCCAGGTAAAGTCCCTGCAAATACGATACTAACGGGTATTCAATCGCACATGGATATTTACACAACCCTTGCAGCAGCAGCGGGTGAACCTAATATCGCGAAAAAAGCCCTTAAAGAGCATAAGCAACCGATTGATGGCGTAAATAACTTAGATTATTGGTTAGGTAAAACAGACGAAAGTGCGCGTGATAGTTTCCTTTATTATTACGAATCAAGCATCAAGGCTGTGCGTTATAAGCAGTGGAAACTTCATTTCGAAACGAGCGAAAACTATTATGCTCAGTATGAGAAGCAAAAGTTCCCGATCATCTATAACTTACGTATGGACCCGTTTGAAAGCTTTGATGGCTTAACAGACCGTTCAGACATTGTGCAAGCTAAGCAATGGCTAAATGAGCCTGTGCAACATCTACTTGGTGAACACATTAAGTCATTGACTGAATATCCACCACTGCAAAAAGCAGCGAGCTTTGACTTTAGCCAACTGATGGAACAGTTGATGTCTGGTAAGCAGTAACACTCAATAAAACGATTTATTAAGTTGTTAATCTAAATAAATAGCCGCATCGGGAAACCATGCGGCTTTTTTAGTTTTATGTTAATGGGCAAAAGATTGTAAAAGCTAAAGTGGATCTAAAACCGAGCAATCAACGTATTCAAAGCATTAAGTTAATAGTGTGAAACATTATGAGTAATAAACAAAAGTCTGTGCCAACATCACGGTTTTCACGAGCTGTTCGGCTTGGCTCTTTAGCTGGTAAAGTGGCGGGTAATATGTTGTTTGAAGGCACAAAAGCATGGGCGGCTGGCAAGCAAACATCACGACAAGAGTTATTGTTACAGCCTAAAAATATTCAGCGCTTTGCCGAACAGCTTGCAAATCTGCGTGGGGCTGCAATGAAATTGGGCCAGCTGTTATCTATGGATAGCGGTGAATTACTCACTCCTGAGCTATCTGCAATTTTAGCAAGGCTGCGTGCAGAAGCGACACCTATGCCGCAAAAGCAACTAGTTAAAGTGATGCGAGAGCACTGGGGCGATGCATGGCTAGAACAATTATCACACTTTGAACTTAGGCCATTTGCTGCGGCATCAATAGGGCAAGTGCATATTGCTTACCGAGAATCGGGCGAAAAGTTAGCAGTTAAAGTGCAATACCCAGGTATTGCAAAAGGCATTGCCAGTGATGTTGATAACTTAGCTTACCTTCTCAAGCTCAGTGGCTTATTACCCAAAGAGGTAGAGCTACAACCTCTAATAGACGAAGCCAAACAACAACTTATAAACGAAGCTGACTACGAATTAGAAGCTAATTATTTAAAGCGCTACAGCGAGTGTTTAAAAGGTGACGACAATTATCTTATTCCTAATGTAGTAGATTCGCTTAGTTCTTCTCAAGTTTTAGTCATGAACTTTGTTGAGGGACAAGAGCTAGAAGCACTTGCAAGTGCAGAGCAAACGATACGTAATAAAGCTGCTCAGCAGTTACTAAGCTTATTTTTACGGGAGCTATTTAGCTTTAAATTAGTTCAAACAGATCCAAACTTTGCTAATTATCAATATCAAATCGACAATCAACGCTTAGTACTTTTAGACTTTGGCGCCACCCGCGAACTACCTCAGCATATTAGTGATGGCTACTTACAGTTATTATCTGCCGCGAATAGTAACGACAGAGCAGGTGTTGCAACAGCAGCACAGCAAATTGGCTATTTTCAACAAGGGCTTGCGCAAGAATATATAGATAATGTCATTGATATATTTCTACTCGCCTGCGAGCCACTGCGCCACCAAGGTGAGTATGATTTTGCAAATAGTGACTTACCAAAACGAATCAAAGAGCTCGGCCTAAAAATGAGCACCGCCTCAGAGCATTGGCACGCACCACCCGTAGATGCTCTGTTCGTACACAGAAAACTAGCGGGCCTGTTTTTAATCGCTGCAAAGCTAGGCGCAAAAGTGAATGTGAACAGTATTTTTAAGGAGTTTAAAGCACAGAGGGATAAATAATAGAGCGGGAGTTTGGGCGTAGAAAAATGGTCGGCATAGCAGGATTTGAACCTGCGACCCCTGACACCCCATGACAGTGCGCTACCAAGCTGCGCTATATGCCGACGTTGCAAGCCATAGTACGGCTTTTTTTATAAAAATCAATACACCTGCGGTTTGTTTGGCTGTTTATTGTCCAGCTCTAATTATAAAGTGATTAGGCTGGCGGTTAATCTAGCCAATCGTTGATCGTTTTGTACATAAAGTCGCGTATTAATGGTTGAGCATCGGCGTTAGGGTGTAAGTTATCGTTTTGCATAAGCTCTGGTCGGCCAGCAATATCGATCATAAAAAATGGCATTAATTCTGAGTTTGTTTCATTGGCAATGGTTTTAAAGCTGTCGGTAAAAAGCTTGGTATAACGCGGGCCGTAATTTGGCGGAATTTGTACCTCCATTACGGCGGTTTTCGCCCCAGTTTGTTGGCTTTTTGCTATTAAATCACGTAGGTTAGCTTGTAAGCGCTTGATTGGAAAACCGCGTAAACCGTCATTTCCGCCAAGCTCTATAAGCACGTGCGTAGGTTCGAACTCGGTTAGTAATGCATCGAGTCGTCTTAATGCACCGCCTGTGGTTTCACCGCTAATACTGGCGTTTACTAGGTATACTGATTGGTCTTTTTCATCGTACTTATCTTGTAACAATTTAACCCAGCCTTGCTCTTGTTTAAGGCCATAAGCGGCGCTTAAACTGTCACCTAAAATTAAAATTGTGTTGTCAGCTGCTGCCGTAAGTGGTTTGATTACTAACAGTAAAACGAATATAAAACGTAGGATTGGATGCATCATATGTCAGCGCTTTCTCAATTAAACATTATTCAAGTTAAAGGACTTTCTAAAACGGTCACCACAGTTGAGGGCGACCTCACCATCCTCAGTGACATCAGCTTTAATGTCAAGTCAGGAGATTCGGTTGCGGTAGTGGGCACATCTGGTTCGGGTAAGTCTACTTTATTAAGTTTATTAGCCGGCCTTGACCAATCAACCAATGGCAGTATTCATTTAGATGGTGCTGCATTACACGAATTAGATGAGGAAGCACGTGCTGCACTTCGCGCTGAGAAAGTAGGTTTTGTATTTCAATCTTTCATGCTCGTGCAAAGTTTAACAGCTCTAGAAAACGTGATGCTACCGGCAGAACTTGCTGGAAGCAAAAATGCTAAACAACAAGCACTTGAGCTACTTGAAAAAGTAGGGCTAAGTCATCGTGTTGGCCATTACCCGTCGCAATTGTCGGGCGGTGAGCAGCAACGTGTAGCGATTGCTCGTGCATTTATTGGTACACCTAAAATTTTATTTGCCGATGAACCTTCAGCCAACCTTGATAGTAAAAACGGTAAGCTCATTGAGTCGTTATTATTTGAACTTAATCAAGAACACGGTACGACACTTATTTTGGTAACTCATGATGAGCAGCTTGCGCAAAAATGCCAGCAAATACTACATATTGAAGCTGGGCAATTAGTAACAGTAAAAGAAAGCGAGGGAGTGCAAGCGAATGTGGGCTAAATTAGCACTAAAACTGTTTTCACGTGAGTTTAAGCGCGGTGAGTTAACAGTGATCAGTGCAGCCATAGCTTTAGCTGTACTGACTGTTTTAACTTTATCTATGGTTACTGACCGTATCGGTCAAAGTATTGAGCAAAAAAGCAGTGCCTTTATTGCTGCAGATCGTGTCTTAGCAAGTAACCATGCTTTACCTGCTGAGTTTTTAGATAAAGCCGCCCAAGATAACATTCGCACCGCAAAAATAACCTATTTCGATACCATGCTATTTGCTGGTGACGAAATGCAGTTGGGTTCGGTTAAAGCGGTATCAAACACTTATCCATTAAAAGGCGAGCTAAAGATAAAATCTAGCTTAACTGCTGAGCCTCAGGTAACTGAAGACATTCCAACTCGCGGTGAAGTTTGGCTCAGTGAGTCGGTGTTCTATGCGCTTAATATTAAAGTTGGCGATAAAGTAGAGTTAGGAGCCGCCACTTTTGTTGCCAGTCATGTTGTAGCTGAAGAGCCCGATGCACCGTTTAATGTGTTTTCTAGTAGCCAACGTATTTTAATTAACGAAGACGATATTGCAAAAACTCAGGTTATTCAGCCGGGTAGTCGAGTGTTTTACCGCCAGCTCTATGCTGGGGACGAAAGCGATATCGAAAATTTTTATAGCTGGTTAAAACCTCAAATGAAAGAAAACCAGCGTTGGTATGGCGTTAAAGACCGCCAATCGCCTATTTCTAATAGCTTAAACCGCGCCGAAAGCTACTTATTATTGGCAGGCTTACTTGGCATTATATTAGCTGCTGTGGCTATCGCGGTATCGGCAAAGCGCTATTGTGAACGCCAATACGACCCTGTTGCCATGATGAAAACACTCGGCGGTAGCCGCGCTATGATCCGTAAAATATATCTACTTCATTTGAGCCTTGTTTGTTCAATGTCGGTGATCGTTGGTTTGCTGATTGGTTATGGATTGCAAGCCATTGCAACAGATTATCTAGCACAAAGCATGGGCTCAGTACTTCCTAGTGCATCGGCTAAACCGTGGATTATTGCAATTAGCACAGGTTTAATTTGTGCAATTATGTTCTCGATTAAACCATTACTCGATTTATTTGATATTCCGCCGCTGCGCGTACTGCGTCGTAACTTAGGCGATCGTTTATTGGTCAGTAAAATACACCTTGCTATGTCGGCACTTACCGTGTTTTTACTGATGTGGTTATTTAGTAATAATATTAAAATAAGCGCTATTTTGTTTCTCTCTACAGCGTTTTTAATTGCTGTGTTGTTTGGTTTATCAAAGGTTATATTTGGTGGCGGTCGAAAGCTCGGTTTAAGCCCTGGTAATAGCTGGTCTTTGGCAATTGCGTCTATCCAAAAACGCGCCAACGTAAATGCTGTGCAATTGATTAGTTTTGCTTTGGCTATCAAACTGTTGCTGTTTTTAATTGTACTTAAAAATGACATGATCTCTGACTGGCAATCGCAATTGCCGGTTGATGCGCCCAATTCATTTTTAGTGAATATAACAGAGCAAGAACTAGAGCCAATAACGAGCTTTTTAGCAGAGCGAGATATGCCAACCTCTGACTTTTATCCGGTTGTCCGTGGCCGGGTAAACGCCGTTAATGGCGAGTTGGTAGCTCGTGAAGTCTCACAAGAAGACAATGAAAAGAAAGATGAAGAAGCCCGTTCCGGTATTGGTCGTGAGCTAAACCTAACTTGGCGTGAAGATTTACCAAGCCAAAATGAGCTTATTGACGGCACATGGTTCACAAAAGATTCTGTCGCTGAAGCTTCAGTTGAAGAGTCTATGCTTGAACGCCTTGATGTTAAATTAGGTGACACATTAACCTTTTTGATTGGTGCACAATCGTTTGATGCCAAAATCACCAGTGTGCGCAAGGTTAATTGGACAACATTAAAGCCGAACTTCTTTATTATTCTAAGTCCTGATGTATTGGCGAGTTTCCCTGCTACTTATATTTCATCGGTAAATGTAAAAGCAGATAAAAAGCGCGAGTTTAATGAGCTAATGCGCCAGTACCCAACGGTTAATGTGATTGATGTTGAAAGCTTTATAAAGCAAATCCGCTCAACCATAGAGCAAGTATCGTTAGCGATAGGGTTTGTGTTGGCAATTGTTGTTGCCTGTGGTGCTCTAGTGCTTATTTCACAAGTACAAGCAAGTTTAGGCGAGCGTATGCAAGAGATTGTTATTTTGCGAACCTTAGGCGCGAAAGGGCGCTTAATTAAAAATGCCACCTTATATGAGTTTTTACTATTAGGGGTCACAGCAGGCTTAGTCGCTGCCATTGTTAGTGATGTTGCATTATTAATAGTACAAAGGCAGATGTTTGAATTAGCAGGCAAACTGCATCCGCATATTTGGTTAATTGGCCCTGCGGTAGGGGGCTTATTTGTGGCATGTTTGGGTTATTTAATGATAGCCAGAACAATGCGCAAAAATACTCAAGGCTTATTGCGCTCGTTGGCATAAGAGAAAGCTGTGTGAAAAATGCTCGCAATTGCGGGCATTTTTTATGAATTGCAATTGGTTACTGGTAATTTATACAGTGCTCTGGCATTATTAACTGCAGATAATAATGATAATAGACGGGTCAGTTAGTTGGCGATTATTTTAGGAATTGATCCTGGTTCACGATTAACAGGGTATGGTGTGATTGCCCATCAAGGTGCAAAGTTTACCTATTTAGGAAGTGGTTGCATTAAATTAGCCGATCACGATTTTCCGGTGCGCTTAAAAATGATTTACCAAGGTATTAGCCAGTTGGTAGAACAATTCTCTCCAGATAGCTTTGCTATCGAAAAAGTGTTTATGGCACATAATCCAGACTCGGCACTTAAACTAGGCCAAGCCCGAGGTGCAGCAATTGTTGGTGCTTCAATGGCTGAGCTGCCAGTTTATGAGTATTCGGCACGACAAATTAAGCAAGCAGTTGTGGGTAATGGTGGAGCCGATAAGTCGCAAGTACAGCATATGGTTAAAAATATATTAAAATTACCGGGCACTCCGCAAGCCGATGCTGCTGATGCCTTGGCTATTGCTATTTGTCATGCTCACTCAGAACAAAATTTAATAAAACTTGCGGGTAGCGCTAGCAAAACCGTAAGAGGACGATTAAGGAAGTAATATGATTGGTCGATTAAATGGTTTACTAGTTGAAAAACAGCCACCAGAAATTCTTATTGAAGTAAGTGGTGTAGGCTACGAAGTACAAATGCCAATGACCTGTTTTTATGATTTACCGGCAGTGGGTGAGCAAGCGATTATTTATACCCACTTTGTAGTACGTGAAGATGCCCAGTTATTATTTGGTTTTAACAATAAAACCGAACGCGCTTTATTTAGAGAGCTATTAAAAGCCAATGGTGTTGGTCCTAAACTTGGCCTTGCCATTTTATCGGGAATGTCGGCGCAGCAATTTGTAACGTGTGTAAATAATGAAGATGCGACCACTTTGGTTAAACTGCCGGGGGTTGGTAAAAAAACCGCTGAGCGTTTAGTGCTTGAAATGAAAGACAGACTTAAAAATTGGGGTAATGACTTATTTACGCCATTTAGCGATAATGCGGTTATTGAGCCAGCAAGTAATAATACACTTGTGGCAAATAACGCTGCCGATGATGCTGTTTCAGCGCTTGAAGCGTTAGGTTACAAATTACCGCAAGCACAAAAAGCGGTTAAAGCAGTTAATAAACCAGATATGACGACCGAGGTTCTAATTAAAGAAGCTCTAAAATCAATGTTGTGAGTAAACCATGATTGAAGCAGATCGCTTAATTGATGCATCTGAGCAAAGTAACGAAGACAGTGTTGACCGTGCTATACGGCCAAAGCTTCTTAACGATTACACAGGCCAGCCGCATGTTAAGCAACAAATGGAAATTTTTATTGAGGCCGCACGGCACCGTGGTGAAGCACTCGATCACTTATTAATATTCGGTCCACCGGGTCTTGGTAAAACGACTCTTGCTAACATTGTTGCTAACGAGCTTAACGTAAATATTAAAACGACGTCTGGTCCTGTACTCGAAAAGGCAGGGGACCTTGCTGCACTTTTAACAAACCTTGAAGAAGGTGATGTACTTTTTATTGATGAAATACATCGGCTAAGTCCACAAGTTGAAGAGATTTTATATCCTGCGATGGAAGATTATCAGCTAGATATTATGATTGGTGAAGGCCCTGCAGCGCGCTCAATAAAACTCGATTTACCGCCATTTACATTAATTGGCGCAACAACACGGGCAGGATCACTTACCTCACCGCTAAGAGACCGTTTTGGTATTGTACAGCGCTTAGAGTTTTATTCTGTTGAAGACTTATCAAAAATTGTTGCACGTTCTGCTAGCTTTTTAAATTTAACCATGTGTGATGAAGGCGCGGCCGAAATAGCCAAGCGCTCGCGTGGTACACCTCGAATTGCAAATCGTTTGTTGCGCCGTGTGCGTGATTACACCCAAGTACGCTCAGACGGTAAAGTAAATGCTTCGGTGGCTGAGCAAGCACTCGATATGATTGATGTTGATAAAAGTGGCTTTGATTATATGGACCGTAAATACTTGCTTGCTATTATCGAAAAATTTATGGGTGGCCCAGTTGGTCTTGATAACCTCGCTGCTGCCATTGGCGAAGAAAAAGAAACCATAGAAGATGTAATAGAGCCTTTTTTAATACAGCAAGGTTTTATTCAACGCACTCCACGCGGACGACTTGTCTCGGATATTGCCTACCTTCACTTTGGTTTAACACCCGATAAATAATCAAACCTAAAGTTTAGTTACTAGCTTTTTATTTATAAGTTTCGAGCAGCTCAAAAGGGCTGCTTTTTTAATTTAGGTAACTTGGTTTTATTTATTAGCAAGATAGGTTTTACCGCTTACCGCTTAGTATCATTTTAACATCTGTAATTCACATGCTGTTAAGTTAGCTGTAGGTATTCTCGTTGACGTTTGCTCAGGCAAAAAAAAGCCCGCATAAGGATGCGGGCAAACAACAAGTTGAAGGAAGTAATCTTGGAAACTATGGTCAATTTGAACGAGGTTTTATCCTGTGCAAATTAACCTGGAGCAATACGAAACATCATAATGCAAAAAACTGAGCTTAATGAAAGACTCTTTCATGAGGTTGCTAGCTCGGTATAGGTAAATAATACGCAATGAAGGATTTTTCTTCAAACTAGAAAAATTTTATTTTCAGATAAAAAAAACTAATGTGAGTGAAAATTTAAGTTGTGTGCTTTTTGTTCACTTTTTGGTGTTTTTATATTTAAGCTCATGAATAAAGTGGGTTTTAAAAATTTTATGAACTTCATTCAGGATTAGTTTAAGTATTCTGTAGTAGATTTGCAAAACTGCTTTTGGGTGTTTATGCGTGTTTTTTGAATAAAAGCGCTATTTTTTGAGGTTTTATTAGCTTTTTAGGATTTTTGTAATGACTTTTTATTAATGTAAAAATATGCACAAAAAGACGAGTGAAACTTAATATGACTAAAAAATAGCTAAGCAATTTGCTTTTTACCGTTAATTGCCGCTAATTCACAGCAAGAGCGTTGTCAGTTTATAACTGACTATATACACTAGGCACAACTTTTGGCCTCATTTATGGTCAAACAGTGCGCATGTAATAAATATAACAAATTATATAGAAATCTATTTTAGGAGTTTAACGTGGGATCAGGGCTTAACTTTTTAGATCTTATTCTAGAAGCCAGTGTACTTGTCCAGCTAGTAATGTTGGCATTAGTCGGTATGTCGGTAATGTCATGGGCAATTATTTTTCAACGTAAAAAAGCGATTTCTGATGCACTTAATGGCGCAAAGCGTTTTGAGCAAAAGTTTTGGTCAGGCGTTGATTTAAGTAAACTATATAATGAAGTGTCAGCCCGTCCTGGAGGCGCTTCTGGTGTTGAGGCACTTTTCGTCGCAGGTTTTAAAGAATTTGCTCGTCATAAGAAAAATTCAATTCAAAGCGCAAGTATTGTGATGGAAGGAACGCATCGTTCTATGCGCGTTGCTTTGTCTCGCGAAGTAGAAAAACTAGAATCAAGTCTTTCATTTTTAGCAACAGTAGGTTCAATTAGCCCATATATCGGCCTATTTGGTACGGTGTGGGGTATCATGAATGCGTTTATCGCGTTAGGCGAAGTTAAGCAAGCTACGTTACAAATGGTTGCACCGGGTATTGCAGAAGCACTCATCGCTACAGCGATGGGCTTATTTGCGGCAATCCCAGCTGTTATCGCTTACAACCGTTTTGCAAACAAAGTAGAAAAGCTTGAAGGTAATTACATTAACTTCATGGAAGAGTTTGCTAATATTTTACACCGCCAAGCAGCTACACAAATAGAGGCTAAAGCGAATGTATCAGCGTAAGAAACGTCGCCCTGTAGGGGAGATAAACGTAGTACCTTACATTGATGTAATGTTAGTACTGCTAATCATATTTATGGCAACAGCACCACTTATCACCCATGGTGTAAAAGTCGACTTACCGAAAATGGAAGAGTCTGATCTTGTTGATACCAAAGATACACCACCGATCATTGCTTCAATTGATGCCGAAGGTAAATATTATGTCAGTATTGGTACTGACCCTGAAGCGCCGATGGAGGCCCTTGATGTGGCGGCGGTTATAAAGCTACAGCTGCAGAAAAATCCAGATACTCCGGTTATGATTAAAGGCTCTGGCCGTGTTTCTTATCAAGAAGTATTGCTATTAATGGACTTTTTGAAAAACGCGGGTGTTCCGTCTGTTGGTTTAATGACTGAATCATTCGAGGAGTAGTATGCGTGCATCAATAATAAAATCGGTTATTTTGCACCTTGCTATCGTTGGTTTTTTAGTAGCGAGTGCAAACTTTCATATGCCAGCTCCTAAAGTCATGGAAGTAAACCTTAATCCAGCGTTACCTGCACCAGAAAAAGCAGTGTCTGCTGTTACCGTTGATCAACAACAGGTTGAGCAGAAAATTGCAGAGCTTAAAAAGCAAGAAGAAGCAAAAAAACAAGCCGAAGCGAAACGTATTCAAGAGCTAGAGCGTCGAGCTAATGAAGCGCGTAAGCAAAGAGAAGCTGAAGACCGTCGTCTTAAAAAGCTAGAGCAGCAGCGCCGTGCTAAGGAAAAAGAAAAAGCAGAAGCTGAAGCACAAGCGAAAAAAGCACGTGAAATTCAAGAGAAAGAACGTGCAAAAGCCAAACAAGCTGAAAAGCAAAAGCAAGAGGCTGAAGCTGCAGCAAAAGCAGCCGCTGATAAACGTAAAGCTGAAGAAGAAGCGTTAAAGAAAGCGGAAGAAGAGCGTAAGCGTAAAGCAGCTGAAGCAGAAGCTGAGCGTAAACGTAAAGCTGAAGAAGCTGAACGTAAGCGTCAACAAGCTTTACAAGAACAAATGCTGCAAGAACAGTTAGCAGCAGAGCAAGCTGCACGTAACAAGGTACGTCAACAACAAGTTCTAGGCGAAGTTGAAAAATACAAAGCGTTAATAATGGCACGCATTCAGCAAAACTTCTTAAAAGATGAGAAGATGAAAGGCAAAGAGTGTCGCCTTAATATACGTCTTGGTTTTAATGGCCTTGTGACTCAAGTAAAATCGCTTGGTGGTGATACCTTAGTGTGTGAAGCTGCAATGCGTGCAGTGCGTATGGCAGATACATTACCAGTATCACCTGATCGTGACGTATTTGAGCAACTAAAAAATATAAACTTAACCATAGCACCTAAATTTTAAAGGAATGATATGTTTAACCAGATAAAAACTGCGTTTTTTATTGTATTACTGGGCTTTCATGGCATTGCCAGTGCTGCCTTAGAAATTGTAATTACCGATGGTATCGATGGCGCTCGCCCAATTGCGGTTGTGCCTTTTAAATATCAAGGTGTTGGTCCTATCCCTGAAGAATTAAATAAAGTGATTGCAGCTGATTTAATGCGCAGTGGTAAGTTTAAGCCAATCGATGTAGCAAACATGCCGCAGTTACCGGGCAAAGATGCTGATGTTGACTATGGCGCATGGGTTAACCAAGGCGTTGAGGCTGTGCTTGTTGGTCAAGTAGAGCAACAGCCAGGCGGCCGCTACCTTGTAAAATATGAACTTATTGATGTTATTCGTGGGCAAATCACCGGCGGACAAACAAAAATGATGGCTAATGGCAAATTAATGCAAAGCCAAGATCATATTTTAGACGCCCGTGAAAGTGTGATTTCTGAAACCGGTTTTCGCCGTTATGCACACCGCATTAGTGATGTGGTTTACGAAGCACTAACTGGCGAAAAAGGCGCATTTTTAACAAAAATTGCTTACGTTATCGTGCGTGATGATGAGCCAAAACCTTATCAGCTCGTTGTTGCAGATTACGACGGTTATAATGAACAAGTTCTACTTCGCTCTAAAGAACCTCTTATGTCACCAGCGTGGTCACCAGATGGGACTAAACTTGCGTATGTAACTTTTGAGAATCGTCAAAGCCAAATTTACATCCAAGATCTTTACACTGGTAAGCGCGAGTTAATCACAAGCCATCAAGGTATCAATGGTGCACCACAGTTTTCACCAGATGGTAAAAAGCTACTTTTAGTACTTTCGAAAGACCGCAATGGTGCAACCGAAGTATACCTTTTAGACCTTGCTACGCGTAAAGAAACACGCTTAACAAATCACCGCAGTATCGATACAGAGCCTTCTTGGTTCCCAAATGGTGAAGATATTGTGTTTACGTCTGAAAGGGGTGGTAATGCCCAGATTTATAAGTTAAATTTAAAAACAGGCAGAGCTAAAAGAATGACGTTTGATGGTGATATGAATTTAGCAGGTTCTATTTCACCTGACGGAAAAGAATTAGTGATGGTGAATCGAACAAACGGTCGATACCATCTTGCTAAAAAAGAGCTAGCTACTGGTGCGTTCCAAGTGTTAACGAGAACACGCCTAGATGAATCGCCAAGTATCGCGCCAAACGGTTCGATGATTATCTATAGCACGCTTCATAATAATAAACAGGTATTAGCGTTAGTTTCTATGGATGGTCGCTTTAAAGCACGTTTGCCTGTACTAGACGGACAAGTTAAGGCACCGGCTTGGTCGCCTTATTTACAGTAATTTTACTGGTTTACTCAATATAGGAATCAATTAAATGCAACTTAATAAAACTTTAAAAGGCCTGCTAATTGCTGTGCCAGTGATGACATTAGCAGCATGTAGCTCTTCTTCTGATCTTGATGAAGGTGCTGCAAACCAATCTAACCAAGGTATGGTTGAGCAATCAAACAACAATGATACAGTTGAAGTTGCAACACTTACTCCAGAGCAGCAAGCTGAAGAAGCACTTCGTCAAAAATACGAAGCGTTACGTCAAGAGCAAATCATTTACTTCGGTTTTGATAATGCAAAAATTCAAAGCAAATATGCTGAGCTTTTACAAGCACACGCTGAATTCTTAGTACAAAACCCATCAGTTAAAGTACTAATCGAAGGTCACGCAGATGAGCGCGGTACACCTGAGTACAACATCGCGTTAGGTGAGCACCGTGGTCAAGCAGTAGAAAAATATTTACAAAGCTTAGGTGTTTCTGCTAGCCAAATGTCAGTAGTGAGCTATGGTGAAGAAAAGCCAATGGTTAAGTCTCGCACTGAAGAAGCGTTCGCGAAAAACCGTCGCGCAGTATTAGTTTACTAATAAAGAGTCATTATGAAGCCGAAAATTATTTTGGCAGCAATGATCTTAAGCGGGAGCACCCAGTTATGGGCTGCTCCCGCTCCTGTTTCAGAAGCTGCAAGCTCACAATCGAGCATTGAGAAGCGTTTAGTCGCGTTAGAAAACATGATGAAGTCACGTAATTTATTACAAGCTGAGCTTCAGCAGCAGCTTAATATATTACAAGACGAAGTAAGCCAAGTTCGTGGTATTACGGAAGAGCAAAGCTATAAGCTTGAAAAAGTACTTCAGCGCCAACGCGAGTTGTACCAAGAAATCGAGAATCGTGTAAGCCAAGCATATAGCCAACCTGCTACGCCAGCTCAACCTACAAACAGCTATACCGATGTAGGGGCTACGCAAGCGATTAGTTCAGACTTATCAGAAAACGAGGCTTATGAGCGCGCTGTAGCGTTAATCATGAAAGATAAACGTTATGAGCAAGCGATTCCTGAGTTTCAAACATTCTTAACGACTTATCCTAATTCAGTATATGCATCTAATGCACATTATTGGTTAGGTCAGTTGTTAACAATACAAAATGATCAAGCGGGTGCGACTGAACACTTTAAAAAAGTAGTCAATGAGTATCCTAATTCTAACAAGCGCCCAGATGCGATGCTAAAGTTAGGAAACTTATTAGCTGATCAAGGTTTAAGCGAGCAAGCACTTAAAACCTTTAATGATTTAATTAATCAGTACCCAAGTACGACTGCTGCAAAATTAGCCACAGAACGTCTGTCGCAAATGTAGATTTGACCTGATTAGACTGCTTTTTGACTTAAGCGGTCTAAAATTAGGCATCTAGACATAAAAACTTAAAAAAAGAGATATTTTCTGTTGCACTCAGCATTTAAATAAGTATTATAAGCGCCCGCAGCAGGCGATTGGTAACAACAGCCGAATTGCGGAAAAAAGAGCGGGTCATTAGCTCAGTTGGTAGAGCAGTGGACTTTTAATCCATTGGTCGATGGTTCAAGTCCATCATGACCCACCATTCTATTAGAATGGTAATCTTTAATCGACGGATTTACGTATAGCTTTTATAAGCATCAGAGCGGGTCATTAGCTCAGTTGGTAGAGCAGTGGACTTTTAATCCATTGGTCGATGGTTCAAGTCCATCATGACCCACCATTCTTTGAATGGTTCTATATCGGCGGATTTACGTAGCTTTTAATAAGCAGCAGAGCGGGTCATTAGCTCAGTTGGTAGAGCAGTGGACTTTTAATCCATTGGTCGATGGTTCAAGTCCATCATGACCCACCATTCTTTGAATGGTCATATCGGCGGATTTACGCACTTAATACCAGAGCGGGTCATTAGCTCAGTTGGTAGAGCAGTGGACTTTTAATCCATTGGTCGATGGTTCAAGTCCATCATGACCCACCATTTTATGGTATTATTCAAATCGGCGGATTTACGCAGCTTTAATTAAGCGACAGAGCGGGTCATTAGCTCAGTTGGTAGAGCAGTGGACTTTTAATCCATTGGTCGATGGTTCAAGTCCATCATGACCCACCATTCTTCGAATGGTCTTATATCGGCGGATTTACGCACTTAATACCAGAGCGGGTCATTAGCTCAGTTGGTAGAGCAGTGGACTTTTAATCCATTGGTCGATGGTTCGAGTCCATCATGACCCACCATTTTAAATGGTATTTTACATCGGCGGATTTACGTATCTAAATATCCAGAGCGGGTCATTAGCTCAGTTGGTAGAGCAGTGGACTTTTAATCCATTGGTCGATGGTTCAAGTCCATCATGACCCACCATTTCTAAAAATGGTATCTCACATCGGCGGATTTACGCATCTAAATATTCAGAGCGGGTCATTAGCTCAGTTGGTAGAGCAGTGGACTTTTAATCCATTGGTCGATGGTTCAAGTCCATCATGACCCACCATCTCTTACTTACCTTTTCTATCTAAGTTATCCTTTATTTATCTTAACAGCGCACAGCAATACTGTTCTTTAGCTTAAGATTCTCGTATAATTCGCGCCATGAATGCACTGTGGACTAAGTGGTCGAGAAATGAGTCTAGCTGAACAAATTATGCCTGAAGATTATATCTTCCCTCCAAAGCCAGCTCCGTTATCTAAAGACGAGCAAGCCGAGTACAAGGCACGTATCAAACAATTATTGAAAGATAAGAACGCCGTTCTTGTTGCCCATTATTACACTGATCCTGAAATTCAAGCGCTTGCTGAAGAAACAGGTGGTTGTGTTGCTGACTCGCTAGAAATGGCGCGTTTTGGCGCTAAGCACGACGCAGATGTAATTGTGGTTGCGGGTGTTCGCTTCATGGGCGAAACAGCAAAAATCCTTACGCCAAATAAAACAGTTGTTATGCCAACACTTGCTGCAACCTGTTCATTAGACGTAGGTTGCCCAATCGAAGAGTTCTCTGCGTTTTGTGATCAGCATCCAGATCGCAAAGTCGTAGTGTATGCAAATACATCAACTGCAGTTAAGGCGCGTGCAGATTGGATTGTTACTTCTTCATGTGCCCTAGAGATCGTAGAGCACTTAGATGAGCAAGGCGAAAAAATCATTTGGGGTCCTGACAAACACTTAGGTTCTTATATTCAAAAGAACACAGGTGCTGACATGATCATGTGGAATGGCGCCTGTATCGTTCATGACGAGTTTAAAACCAAAGCACTTAAGGATATGAAAGCCTTACACCCAGATGCGGCTGTATTGGTTCACCCAGAGTCACCTGCGGAGATTGTAGCCTTAGCAGATGCAGTTGGTTCAACAAGCCAACTTATCAAAGCAGCGCAAACCATGGACAACAAAAAGTTCATCGTCGCGACTGACCGTGGCATTTTTTACAAAATGCAGCAGTTATGCCCAGAGAAAGAATTCTTTGAAGCACCAACAGCAGGTGAAGGCGCAACCTGTAAAAGCTGTGCACATTGCCCGTGGATGGCAATGAATGGCTTAAAAGCGATTGAAGAAGCACTGACAGACCCAGAAGGTAAAGAAGTGTTTGTTGATATGGACTTACGCGAAGGCGCATTAAAGTCGCTTAACCGTATGTTAGAGTTCTCTGCAACGCTTCAGCGTTAACAACTAACCGTCTATATACAAAAGGCAAGGTGTTTACCTTGCCTTTTTTGTTTGATTACTAATCACTTAACTACACTATTTTAAAAAGCCCTTGCGTCTGTAGGGTTGTTTTCATACTATAACGCCGCGCTAAACACTAAGCGCCTTAGGTGACGTGTCCGAGTGGCTGAAGGAGCACGCCTGGAAAGTGTGTATACGGCAACGTATCGAGAGTTCGAATCTCTCCGTCACCGCCATTTCTTTTTCTACCACTCTTACTTTAATTATTCTCAAATGGTTTAAAGGCGTATTTTAGCTAGTCTAATTATCCAAGCTGTTAATTCTTTCACACTCTTTCCAAAAAGACTGTCCTAATACTCTGTTTATTTCTTCTGCTGAAGTGAGGCCTTTTGATAATGCTTCTAAGGCCACTTTATATAAAGACCTCGCACCGCTTTGAGCTGCAACCTCTCTTAACTTACTGGTACTCTCTCCAGCCCTAATTGCATCGGCTAGTTGATAGTCTATAGTGATTATTTCGAACAGAGGAATGCGTCCTTTGTAACCAGTGTGATCGCACTCATCGCAACCTGATGGCGACATAATATTTATATCAGAAAAGATACTTTTAAAGCGTTTGCCATGGGTATCTGTGGCCAATGGGCCACTTAGATTACAACTAGGGCATAGTTTTCTAATTAAGCGCTGTGCTGCAACACCTTTTAAAGAGTCGGCAATAATAGGACGTGACACACCTAAGCCTATTAATCTTGAAATAGTCGTAATTGCATCACTAGTATGTAAGGTGGTCATCACAAAATGCCCCGTGATTGCAGCGCGAAAGGTCATTTCTGCGGTTTCTTCATCGCGAACTTCACCCATCAATATTACATCAGGGTCTTGTCTTAAAATACTTCTGAGGGCGCTGGAGAAGGTAAGGTTCTGTTGAGGATTAATATTAACTTGGGCAATACCTTCAATTTCATATTCTATAGGGTCTTCAACTGTAACAAGGCACTTTTCGGGTGAGTTTAATTCTTTTAAGGCAGCATAAAGTGTACTTGTTTTTCCTGACCCGGTAGGGCCTGTTATCACAAAGATACCTTCGCTACTTTGCAGTAAGTTTTTAAATGTGTCGAGCTCTTGCTGTTGTAAACCAATATCATCTAACTTGTTTACAACAGATTTGATTAGCAGGCGGATGACTACTTTTTCTCCCCCTTTAACAGGTAATGTCGATACCCGTAGGTCAACATCTTGGCCTTTAAGCTCTAAACTCACACTACCATCTTGTGGGACCATTTTTTTTGCTAAATTAAGGCCAGCTAATGCTTTTATTCTTTGTATTATTGGAATAAAAACTTGTGCAGGTAATTCTGATATGACCCTTAACATGCCATCTACTCTGTAACGAACTATACCGCCATTATTAAAGGGTTCTATATGGATATCACTGGCTTTAAATATAAATGCCTCTAACAGCATTTCAGATACAATTTTAACGATGGCTGAGTTTGAAGAGTCTGGCTCATTTCGTTTGGTTCGTGTGTTAAGTTGGGTTGTTTTTATAATAATGTCATTTTCAGATAGCATTTGCTCCTGATAAAACATTTCTGTCCATTTTGCTATGAGCTCGGGTGATGCCAATACTGACTTAACATGCAGGGTCGTTAAAAATTCAACCATTGCTTCCATATCAGTATCAAATGGGTGGGGTGAAGCAACTGTTAATAAGCCATCAGCAAAGCCCACAGGAAAAATGCCATACTCTCTGGCTACTTTAAGAGAAACATAATGAAGCAATTCTTCCGGCACATTGGTAGGAGGTTTTGCAACCTCTAACTGGTAACTCTTTGCAATCATTTCAGTTAATATTTTGCTGTCGACTTGCAAAATTGCCTCTGCACTTTTCCATGCTGAAATCGCAGATTCACCGTTATACATTTCTTCAATATTAATATTGCTGTTAGTTGATTTTTCAATGCAAAATCGTTTTAGCCAATTAAAAGTGGCATTACTTCTGTGTACTTCATGTTTATCAGCCATACTCATTCCATATATATTTTGTCGTCTTTGGCATCAAACGTAATTGTTGAATTACCATTTGGAATGGTTAGGCGAAAATGTTCGTTGGTAATTTTTTCATAAGTTACATCCATAACAGATGCAATAGGGCTTGGTAAATCGTCTGGCAGTTCTCCGTAAGTTGTGCGGTAATGTTCAACATCTTCTGCAATCATTAATAATGCTACTGAGCTGCCCGTTTGATAATCTCTGTCATAATTTACAGGGTGAGTTTCATGACCGATAACTAGTGCTTTTGCTAACAAAAAACCAAAAGCAATATATGTTGCATAAGGAAGCCAGCTCGGTAAAACAATAAAAGATCGATTTTTATTTCGTTGATTATTTTGCGTTTCATCCATCGCTTGCGCGATACTTTCTTGCCATCGTTTATTGGTTGAAATCATTTTTATCTTCCTAGTTACTTATTCGTGATGGCCGTGCTGCTGACCTATATGTTGTTCAGGGTGTTTTACCCAGCCCGGAGGCCAATTCAAGTTAGAACCTGCATTACTGCGACTGCCTGATTCTGATTCACCATTTGTACCAGTTTCTGTACTTGTACCAGTTTCTGTACTTGTACTCGTTTGGCTACCCGTGTTGCTATCTCCACTACTTCTATCTGGAGGTGGGGTGTTACCTGTGTTACTTGCATCAGGAAGTTGGGGGTTACCATTATTACTTGCTTCAGGTTGCTGGCTAGTCCCAGCATTAGCTAACTTAGGTGGTTGATTGATTTTGGGAAGGTTTGAATTTGCAGCTAAAGGTTCTTTATTTGTTTGGTGTGTCTCATAAGGTGTTGCTAACGCAATAATCATCATATTAGGAGTCACAAAAGAGTGTTTTAACTCAGTTATGTGATCTAAGGCATTAAGTACATTTAAACCGTTTTGACTATTTGCTTTTAAAAATAAAACAGGAAAAGCCTCATGACCGGTAAAATTAAAAAACCCAGAATGATTAACTAATTGAGCTGAAAATCCAATATCAAACTCTTCAGAAAACTGACTGGCAAGTCCTGGTAAATAGCTTGGGGCTTGACCAAAACTTGAACTTGAAAGCTCATTTGGCTTTGCCAGTGCATCTGGTGAAGTTGCTATAACATCCTGATATGCAAGCCCTATAGAATGGATTCTATATAATAAGGTAGCTGCTTTAGATTCATTTACATAGCTTTGATAATTAGGTAGGGCGATTAAGGATAAGATCCCTATAATTGATATAGCCACCATAAGCTCTACCAATGTGAACCCATTACTTTTAAAAAAGTTGAGCTTTCCCAAAATCGTTGATTTCATTAATACAATTCACTATTTAAGTTATATCTTCTTAAATATAGACAAAATCATAGGTTTTTCATCTTAGTTTAATTTATATTTTTCGTAACTTAAGGATGGTTAATTAAGTAAATTCAATGTTCTACAGTATAGTTGTTTGAAGGTTTTTCAGAGTTACTTTGCCAAACGATATGAGGAAACGAAAAGTTGTTACATGAATTAAAGTCAATGAGGAAAATAGCGCTTTGGCAGGTTTTATTAACCTACCATAGCAAAGTGCTTTTCGAGATAACATTTAGCGCGCATGGCTATGTGGCTACTGACCTTTCTGGCAAGTTCTATTACTAATAATTCAAGTTGTTCACGGCTATAGCCAAGTATTACACAGCGCTTTAGTTGCTCACTAACTAAGCTGCTGGCATCGTCTAACGCAAATAATGCACCTAAAGAGGCAAGCTCAAACACGTTGTTGTTTTGCTGCTCTTTGTCTAAAGGCAGCTGACCCAATGTCAGTGCGGTTTTTAGTTGCTGCTCTGTGCGTTTGATAAGCAGCGAATTTGAACCTTGAATATCATCAACCGAGTTTAAAATATCTAGCGCCAACAATGCTTTTGGCACCCCAGAATACACACTAATATGCGGTAAAATATCACACAACTCTTGCATTGATACGCCATCATTCAATGCGTGCTGACATGCTCGTTTTAACAAAGGCTTGTCATGAACGGTTACCAAAGCAGCGATCGCGACAAACACAAATAGATCCGTGTTATTTGGGGTCATAATTTCTCTTTTGATTTTAGGTATTGAATATATTGAAGTTTTGTAGCAGTGGCTGATTACATAGAGTATGTAATCGAAAAATTGAAAATACATTATGGTCGATGATGGCGGTTTCTGCTTGCCATAAATGATGTAATTTTTGCCTAAAGCAACGAACTGTTACCTTAAATGGTCCTAACCTCAAATTACGGTGATACACTTAATGGAGTATTTATTAGAGGTAATCTAAATGCGTCAGGCATTATTAGAAGCAGTGAAAGCGATAGCGGTTGCAGATGGTAGTTTTGAAACAGCTATTCCAGAGTTATTGGTGTTCAGACGAAGCGAAGTTTCATTGCCGATGGCCTGCGTGTATGAATTAGGACTGGGCATTAGCTTGCAAGGCGCAAAGCGAGTGGTACTAGGTGAGCATAGTTATGATTACACTGACGGCCAATCACTCGTGACCTCAGTCGATGTGCCTGTTGCCTCACATATTACTCGTGCTAGTAAAGAGCAGCCATTTTACGGCTTATATCTACGCTTAGATGCTCATGAAATAAGCCATATTGTTGCTGAAATGGAGTTTGCAGGGCAAGATAAGTTCCCTAAACATCAAGCTATGTCGGTGGTTGATACTGATAACGGCTTACTTGATGCTTTGCTTAGGCTAATTCAACTCGACAATGAGCCACATTTAAAAGCTAATCTTGCGCCACTAATTAAAAAAGAAATCATATTGCGTTTGTTAAATAGTCCGCATAGCCCTTATTTAAGACAGATTGTGATGTCTGGCTCTGCCCATCAAAAAATCGCCAAAACCTTATGTTGGTTAAAAGAAAACTTTACTAGTCAATTTTCAATCGATGATTTGGCTCGTGATGCACACATGAGCCCGTCAACATTCAGGCTGCATTTTCGTGATGTAGTAAAAATGAGCCCATTGCAGTATGTAAAAAACTTACGGCTACAAGCGGCAAGACAACTAATGCTCAATGAGCGAATAGATGTAGGCTCTGCAGCTTTAAAAGTGGGTTATGAAAGCCCATCCCAGTTTAGCCGCGAGTACACTCGCTTTTTTGGTAAGCCACCGATAAAAGATATTTCAGCACTGCGCTTACAACAAATAGCATAAAAAAGGGAGCGCATGGCTCCCTTGTATTTAAAATCGTTTTTTCGGCACTCTCAGTTGTGAGTCAAACTCGTCGGGGAATAAAATGGTGCCGTCGTCTTGATCTGTTGGGAACACCGCAATCAGTAAGTCATCTTGTTCAAGGCCGGGTGTCCAGCGACTTAACCAATCTTTTACTGGAATCGCTTTGGGCTCGCAATCTTGCCATTCACCGGTTGCCCAGCTTTGTGCAAACTCGCGGCTAGGCCATACAGGAACACAGTCGTCGTCTTCGTTAGAGAGCATGACACAGCCATGTTCATCATTGAGGATCCACACTTGTTTAAACTCTTGAACCGTTTCAAACATATAAGCGAGTCGTTTCTTTGCGCCTAAGGCGAGTACAGCATCAAACTCAGTTTCAACACGTTTAGCAGTTGCATTATTCATGACAGGCTCACTCTTTTAGTTATACACAGCTACACCTTAATCATAAGGTGATAAATAAATATGACAAGTAAAGTTAATAGCTAAATTAATTTACTAATGCAGCGAATAGATCGTCAGCAAGTTGTTGCAGAGATTTTGGATCTTGATTTGTTAGTGCATAGGTACGAATACCGTATATACCCATTACTAAAAAGCGCGCCAACTGTTGAGCTGGCTTACTACTTTTAAATTCGTTGTTATCAAGGGCTTTTTGAATTTGTTCGGCGAGGGCATTCTCGTAGGCATTAAGGTTACCACGCAACACACTACAAATTTGTGGATCATTGCCTTCAACCTCAGAAATACTCTTTGTAAGCAAGCATACCTTGGCAACTTCACCTTCAATACATTCATCAACAATCACAGTTAAGTAATGTTTGAGGGTCGATAAAATTGATTGTTGGTCATTAAAAAGGGCAGTAAATTGTTGGTTTCTGTCTTTTTGATACTGCTCAGTAGCGGCTAAAAATAAGCCTTTTTTGTTGCCATAAGCCGCGTAAATAGAGCCCGGATGAAGATGAGTCACTTCTTTTAATTTTTGCATACTGGTCTTCGCATAGCCATGTTGCATAAAGGCATGCATGGCTTGGCGTAGTACAAATTCAGTATCAAATTCAGCAGTTCTCATTAAGGCTCCTCACGATTTATAAACGAAGTTTACGTAATCTTGAACGAATATTCAAAATAAACCTTGAAGTTAGTATGTTTCGCCCTTATCTTGAATGTATGTTCAAGATAAGGATAAAACCATGACAACCGATTTACTTTCTCCATTTAAACTAAACGACAGTATTGAGCTGCAAAACCGTGTACTAATGGCCCCACTTACACGCTGTATGAGCGACGATAACCTCGTTCCAACCCAAGCGATGGTTGATTATTATGCGCGCCGTGCCGATGCCGGTTTAATTATTAGCGAAGCAACGATTATTCGCCCAGATGCTCAAGGTTACCCAAATACACCGGGTCTATTTACCAGTGAACAAATTCAAGGTTGGAAGAAAGTGACCGATGCTGTGCACGCGAAAGGCGGCAAAATGTTTGCTCAGCTTTGGCACGTAGGTCGTGTTGCTCATCCTCACTTTTTTGGTGGTGATGTACTGGCACCATCAGCAATTGGTGTAGAGGGTTCGGTACCAAGAATGCGCGAGTTAACTTACGTGACACCAAAAGCTGCAACCATCGAAGACATCCAAGGTTTAATTGCTGACTACGCAAAAGCGGCTGAAAACGCTATAGAAGCGGGCTTTGACGGCGTTGAAATTCATGGTGCGAATGGTTACTTGATTGATCAATTCTTACACTTTGCTGCCAATCAACGTGAAGACCAATACGGTCAAACACCAGAAAACATGTCACGTTTTGCTCTTGAAGTTGTTGATGCTGTAGTGGCAGCCATTGGTGCAGATAAAACAGCATTACGCTTATCGCCAGGTGCGTATTTTAATATGACTGAAAGCGACGGTGATAAAGCAGTATTTGATTATCTATTACCAGCACTTGAAACACGTAACCTTGCGTACCTACATGTTGGTATCTTTGATGACAGCATGCGCTTTGCAAGTTTAGGCGATAAGTCGGCGTCTGAATATATGCGTGGTGCTTATAAAGGTACCTTGGTAGGGGTAGGTAGCTATAGCTTTGAAACAGCAAATCAAGCTATCGATAACAACCAATTTGATTTAATTGCGATTGGTCGCCCATTCATTGCGAACCCAGATTACATCAGTAAAGTTAAAAATGGTGAAGCGTTAACACCATATAGCGAAGAAATGCTGGCTGAGTTGATTTAAGCAAATCTAATAATATTGTCCAACCAACAAGCGCCCAGTTAATTTAACTGGGCGTTTTTCTAATACTTTCTTATTTATTAAACAGTTGAGTCTTAAATCTGCCATGAAAATGCATTAATTGTTTAACTGTTGTGTCAAAAATTTTGACCCTAAATGTCATACACGCTTTGCATACTGTGCCCGCTTTTATATACGTAACCTTGGAAAAACAATGAGCACAGTAACTAAAAAAACAAAACTAAGCCTTGTAATCGCAACGCTTTTAGCAACATCGGCAAATGCAAACACCAATAACGAAATTGAAGAAATTACCGTTGTTGCAAAGCCAACCAGTTATGCAAATAACGTCATTGAACCTGCCATGCTTGAGCAACAAAGTTCAGTATCAAGTGTGTTAGCCGTGATTGATAACTTACCGGGTATTAGCATCAACGAAGGTGATGCATTTGGTGGTGACGATTGGTCAACCACCATTACTATGCGTGGCTTTAGTATCGATGGTAATCAACAGCAATTAGGTATGACGATTGATGGTATTCCTAATGGCGGTTCTAACTATGGTGGCGGCGCAAAAGCAAACCGTTATCTTGACAGCGAAAACTTAGCAACGGTTGAAGTAGGGCAAGGTACGTCTGATATTGCCTCTGCATCACTCGAAGCGCTAGGCGGTACATTTAATTTTGTGAGTGTACAACCGAGTACTGAGCAAAGCACCACGTTTGCTTATACAACGGGCGATCACAATGCTAGCCGTTACTTTGTTAAGCACGAAACCGGCACTGTGTTTGATAACACGCAAGCCTATATTAGCTATTCGCAAACAGACACTAGCCGCTGGATTGGCGATGGCAGCAATGGTGGTAAAGACAACCAGCATATCGAAGCTAAGTTTGTATCAGACTTTAGCGATTTAACCGTAACGGGTCGTGTTTCGTATGATGATGTTCACGAAATTAACTATAACAGCATCAGCATTAGTGAGTTTGAACAAAACCCTGATTGGGATCGTTTAACTTGGAATTGGACTGGTGTGCCGCATTTTGATCAAATGTTTGCTGAGGGCTGGGGTACACTGCGTGAAAATACCCTTGCGTATGTAAAGTTTGATTACGCATTAGGTGCCACTTCAAACTTAAGCTTGTCGCCTTACTATCATAAAAATTCAGGTCGTGGTGATTGGATCCCGCCTTATTTAACGTCACCAGTTGATGGCGATGGTAACCCAACAACAATTGGTGGTGAAAACGCAGGCAGCTATGGCTTTACAGATAGCGATGGTAATCCACTTGCACCTGCTGCAGGTTGTACGGCAAGTTTAGAGTGGCCATGGTCATCTGGCCCCGGCTTAAACCCAGCCTGTTACCCAGATGATGCTATTCCGGTTATGTCGTATCGTCATACTCACTACAAAAAAGACCGCTTAGGTATGACCGGTGAGTACCAAGTAACGCTTGGCAATCATGATATTGAAGCCGGCTTTTGGTTTGAACAAACAGACCGTGATGAATCACGTGACTGGCATAAAGTTATTGATGCCCGTGTATATCATCATTTTGACCAAACACCTTATTGGACACAGTACAAGAACACGTTTGAAACAGATACATTCAAATGGTACGTGCAAGACTCAATCAGTTTAGGCGATTTCACACTTAATTTAGGTGCTAAACAGTATCTTGTTGAACTGCAGCGTTATAACCATTTTGAAGATGAATATTCAGATAAGATCGACAGTGATTCAGACGTACTATTCAGCGGCGGGGTGTTGTATCAGCTATCTGCAAGCACAGAGTTATTTACCAGCTACAGCGAAAACTTTGCGGCAATTAAAGATGGCGTACTTGAACGTGATTCATCAACACTGACCGAAATTGAACCTGAAACAGCTGAAAACATCGACCTAGGTGTGCGTTACAGTGATGACCGTTTACGTTTAACGGCAACGGCTTACAGCATTGAATTTGATAATCGTATTACTTTTATTGCCCCGGGCAGTGATACCGATGGTATCGACTACACGATTGGTACGAACGGTTCTTACATCAACGTAGGCGGTATTGAGTCAACAGGTGTGGAGCTTTCTGCAAGTTATATGCTGACTGACAAATGGAACCTTTACACATCGTATACCTACAATAACTCTGAGTATCAATCGAACGATCCAAGTGCATATAACGGCGATGGTGAGTTACTTGATGAAGCATCTGCAAGCTTTAAAGCGGGTGATGAAGTGATTGACTCAGCACAAGATTTATTTGTGGTATCGGCAGATTATTACAGTGGTGATTTCCGCTTTGGTTTATCGGCTAAATACACCGGTGAGCGTTTAGGTGCATGGACTGATGAACAAACCCGTACACGTAACAAGGTTGATGGCTACACCTTGGTTGATTTAAACATTGGTTATAACACGAGCCTTGATTCGGGTGTGTTTAAATCACTTGACCTTGCATTTGTGGTGAATAACCTGTTTGATAAATCATATCTAGCGGGTGGTACAGGTAATGGTTCAACCTACTTTATTGGTGCACCACGTACCGCAGCTTTAACACTTACTGCGCAGTTCTAATTAATAAGCGACGTTTTAAACAGCCCATCGTTGATGGGCTTTTTAGCAGGTGATATATGAAAAAAATAATTTTAGCGACGGCAGTGGTCGCAGCATCTTTTTTAAGCCTAAACAGTAAAGCTGCCGACAATGTTGTGCTCGTTACTCTTGATGGACTTCGCTGGCAAGAAGTGTTCTCTGGTGCAGATAAAAACTTAATTGATAACACTGATTTTGTTGCAGATACAGATGAGCTAAAGGCGCTTTTTTGGCGAGATGACCAAGCACAGCGAACTCAAGCGTTAATGCCATTTTTTAGCGAAACATTGGCAAAGCAGGGCGTTTTGATTGGCGATAGAACGCAAGGCTCATTGATGTCGGTAAGCAACCCGTGGTATTTCTCATACCCAGGTTATAGTGAAATTTTAACCGGCATAGTAGACGAAAATATCGATAGTAACGATAAAGTGCCTAACCCCAATAAAACCATTTTAGAGAGTTTAAATACTCAGCCAGAATTTAAAGGTAAAACCGCGCTTTTTGGTAGCTGGGATGTGTTTCCCTATATTGTAAATCGTGAGCGTAGTGGGGTTTATGTTAATGCTGGCTTTGAAGCTTTGGATGTTGTGAAGTCAGAGGAAGTGACTCTGCTAAACCAAATGCAAAGCGAGATCCCAAGTCCTTGGCACAATGTTCGCCTCGACAGCTTTACCTACCGATTTGCCAAACAATATTTATTAAATAAACAGCCGCGTTTACTTGTTATTAGCTTGGGTGAAACCGATGACTTTGCTCATAACGGTAAATACGATGCCTACTTAAAATCGGCTAAACAAAGTGATGCGTTTATTCGTGACCTTTGGCAAACAATTCAACAAACACCGGGCTATAAAGACAACACCACAATGATCATTACCACCGATCATGGCCGTGGCAGTCATGCAGATGATTGGCAGCATCATAGTTCGAAGCGTGCTTTGGCACGTTCAGAGCAAGGTAAGCAACGTTTTCCAAACGGCATTGTTGGCTCTGAGCATATTTGGTTAGCGGCGATAGGCCCAGATATAAAAGCAAAGGGCTTAATAAAGCCCAAAAATGAGCTTAAACAAGCGCAAGTGGCTGCAACTGTGTTGAGCGTTTTAGGCATCAACAGTCAGCAAGTTAACCCGAAAATGGCAGCGCCGATTAAGGAGATTTTAAAATGAGTTTAACGCTTAGTTTTTTTAGAAGCGCCTTATCTGGATTAATGCTGGTTAGTTGTGCGAGTGCGATTGCCGCACCGAATAAAATTTTGTTTGGCTCATGTGGTCATCAAGACAAAGCTATTCCAATTTTTGATGCTATCAACAAAGAGCAAGCCGATTTATTTATGTTCCTTGGCGACAACATTTATGGAGATACCGAAGATATGTCGGTACTTGCCGATAAATATCAACGTTTAGGGCAAAAGCCGGGCTTTAAAACATTACGTGCAAATACACCTATAATAGCCATGTGGGATGACCATGATTATGGCGAAAATGACGCTGGCAGCGAATACCCAAAAAAACAGCAATCACGAAAAATCATGCTCGACTTTTGGCAAGAGCCTGCGGATTCTGCTCGCAGAACTCGTGAAGATGGTATTTACACTTCGTACACGTACGGTGAAGGTGAACAAACAGTAAAGGTGATCATGCCAGATCTGCGTTTTAATCGCGCACCGTTGAATCACGTATCGGCGATGACCTATCAGCTTGAACGAAAACCTGCAAAACAAGGGCCTTATAGCCCAACAACCGATAAAAACGCCTCTATGCTTGGCGAAAGTCAATGGCAGTGGCTTGAACAAGAGCTTAAGTCAGATGAAAAGATAAAAATCATTGCCTCAAGCTTGCAGCTATTAGCTGATTTTACAGGCTGGGAGTCATGGGCTAATTATCCAGCTGATCGTGAGCGTTTATTTACTCTTATTAAAAAGCATAAAGTAAACGGTGTAATTATTGTCAGTGGCGATACCCACTGGGGGGAGTTGTCTAAGTATCAACAAAACCTAGATTACCCACTTTATGAGATGACCAGCTCTGGACTAACAGAAAAGTGGAAAGATGTTAGCCCTAATAAACACCGTGTGGGTGATTACACTCATGAGGTTAACTACGGCGATTTAACAATCGATTGGCAAAAAGCAGATCCTACCATTCGTATTGCGCTTAAAGGTATCAAGGGTGATGAGATAATGCACACCGAGTTTGCGTTATCGACGATAAGTCCATACCAGTAAATATTGCCTGTAGCGCATACCCGTAATACGTACCCGCAGCTCATGGCAAACATGGAATTAAGCCTTGTTTGCGGGTATTTCTCTCTATCCCATCTAATTAAAATATCTTACACTGTGTCAATTAGTTAGTTTCAAGCAAGGACAGTGTAAAGTGCTGAATATAATTCAATCAAATCGCATGGAAGCACTGCAAGCGCGGTTTCACGCTCTTCTTAAAGTTAATCCATTAACGAGCCCCTTTAAAAAAGAAATTGTGCTTGTGCAGTCACCGGGTATGTCGCAGTGGCTAAAAATAGGTTTAAGTGAACACTTAGGGATTGCTGCTCAGGTCGACTTTCCGCTGCCTTCGAGTTTTATATGGCAGCTTTACCAACAATTATTGCCAGATGTACCCAGTGAATCACCGTATAACAAAGCGAACCTTGCTTGGAAGCTGTTTGCGATTTTACCAAACTGCATTGATGAGCCGCTGTATTTACCACTGAAAACCTATTTAGATGGTGACAGTGAGGGGCAAAAAACCTTTGCCTTGTGCGAGAAAATTGCCGACGTTTATGACCAATACTTAATGTATCGCCCCAATTGGATTACCACTTGGGAGCAGGGCATTGATGAGCTTGATGATGTTGATGTGGGCATTGCGCCATGGCAGCCAGATCTTTGGCGCAAGCTGGTGGCGCACAGTAAAGAACTTGGGCAAAGCCAATATCACCGCGCCAACATGCAAGACAAACTCCTTGCAGCCCTTGAAAAAATGGACGCAAGCCTATTACCTGAGCGTATTAGTTTATTTGGTATTTCTGCAATTGCGAGCAGCCAGCTTGAAGTGTTTCAGGCCATTGCGAAAAAAACGCAGGTATTTTTGTTTTTCTTCAACCCCAGTGAGCATTACTGGGGCGACACACTGGATGAAAAAACAGCAGCCAAAATTGCTGCTAAATATGCCAAACGCCCTCAGTTACAAGCACTTGAAGACAGCGCTAAAAACCCTGATCACGAGTACTTTTTTATTGGTAATCCGCTACTCTCGTCGTGGGGTAAATTAGGCCGAGACTATTTTGAGCAGTTACTACAACTGGATGCGCAGTGGCTAGACGGATTCGATAACGATTTTGATCAAAGCTTGCTATCGCAAATTCAGTCTGAAATTTACCAATTAGCCTTTAAGGGCGAATCACTTACGCCTGATAAAGAATGGTTTATTAATGACGAAGGCAAATTGCCGATTCAGGCTGATGACACCAGTATTGTGCTGAGCGATTGTCACACGCCACTTCGTGAAGTCGAACGACTACACGATTACTTGCTTAATTTATTCAATGAAAATAAAGCACTAACACCGAAAGATATTATTGTAATGATGCCGGACGTTGGCACATACAGCCCGTACATTGAGGCGGTGTTTGGTGGTGCCGAAGGGCGACGCTTTATTCCTTATGCGTTAGCCGATTTAGCCATAGAGCAAGAAAAGCCCGTGCTTAGCTCGTTTGCTAGTTTAGCCGATTTACCTTATTCACGCTTTGGTGTATCTGACATTCTTGATTTACTGCAAGTCACGCAAATTGCCGAAAAATTTAATCTCGAAGCTCATGAGTATGAGCAAATAGGTTTTTGGCTTGAACGCGTTGGCGTTAAATGGGGCTTAGATGCCGCTCACAAAGACAGTTTTGGCTTACCCGCAATAGATTTAAATACCTGGCAACATGGCTTAAACCGTTTGTTATTAGGTGTTGCACAACGGGATGAACAACTGCCTTTCTCGGGGATTTACAGTGCCGATGAAGTTGAAGGTATGGCACTGAATACCTTAAATAAACTCATTGAATTTATTGATGTACTGGCCCGATATAAAGCTAAGCTGCAAGCTGATGCACCGCTTAACGAAAAAGCAGAAATTCTAAAAGAATTATTAAGCGATATATACAGCGATGAAGGCGAGCAAAGCTGGGATTTATTAGTACTGCAAAAAGTGCTCGATACACTGATTAAGCATTATGATAATGGCGATTACCAACAAGCTGTTTCGCAGCGTATTGTGAGTTACTTGGTTAAACAAGGTATTCAAGAAAAAGGCGTAGGGCAGCGCTTTTTAGTGGGGCAAGTTAACTTTTGTACGCTGATGCCAATGCGTGCAGTGCCATTTAAAGTAGTGTGTATGCTGGGTTTAAATGATGCGGATTACCCGCGTACCGTTCAGCCAATTGGTTTTGACTTAGTACCATACTCAAAACGCCAAAAAGGTGACCGCTCTCGCAAACTCGACGATCGTTACCTGTTTTTAGAAGCTATTTTAAGTGCCCGTGAGAATCTATACATCAGTTATATTGGCCGTTCTTGCTTTGATAACCAACCAAGAATGCCCTCAACCTTAGTGAGTGAGCTTTTAGAATACATAGCCCGTAGTTTTGAGTTTGCTGATCAAGACACTCACTTAGAGCTACCAGAGGCGCTAATTAATTATCAGCACTTACAGCCATTTAACCCAGCTTATTATCTGACCACTAACAAAGAAGGTAATAAAAGCCAAACTGATGGCGAGCAAAAAGCAAACAAACCACTAGCCACACAATTACACAGCTATAACCCAGTGTGGATGCCAACTCAAGCTGTTAACCCTGAACCTCAGCAAGCGCTTAGTGTCCAGCCAGAAAGCAGTGTTGAATTAACTCAGTTTATTCGCAGTATTTGCCAGCCGCACGAGAGCTTTTATCAGCAAAGTTTGGGTTTACGCTTGCCGCAATTTAACGATATTGCAAAAGATGAAGAGCCATTTAGTTTAGACGCATTACGTCGCTACTTTTACCTAGACGAAATTCTCGAAGCCAGCATTCAAGAAATTCCTCTGAACCAAGCGCAAATAATGCAGCGCGGTGAGTTACCCCAAGCCCATGTTGGCGATCTTGTATTTGAAAGTATGCAGCACCGAGTTGATGCGCTTGCAGGGCAAGTAAAAGCGCATATTCAAGTTGATGAAGCATTACCCGTTGAAGTAAATATTAAAATTGCCAATACCACACTAGAAGGTTGGTTAAATCATATTTATGGTCAAAAACAGGTGTTTTATCGCACCGCCAGTATTAAAGCAAAAGATGTAATTCGTGGCTTTGTGCATCATTTAGCGGCGCAAATAATGGGTCAGTCAGTTGAAACCCTTATTCTTGGCTTAGACAAGCAAATTAGTTTTTCACCCTTGTCAGAAAACGATGCCCGCAAGTATTTAAACGATTGGTTCTCGCTTTATGAAACGCTTTTAACTCGCCCAGTGGCGTTTTTTCCGGTCAGTGGTTACGAGTACATAAAAACAGATAAAGATATGGTCAAAGCAAACAATAAATTCGCGCCGCAATACATAGGCATGGGTGAGGGTGAAAATCCGTATATTCGTTTAACCATAAAGAGCCTTAAAGACTGTGAAGAAGAGTTTATAAAATGGAGCGAGCTGCTGTTATCGCCACTCGTTGAATTAGCACAGGAGGCAGATCATGCAAACGCTTAATCCAATGAGTATGGCGCTGTGTGGGCAAAGCCTTATTGAAGCCAGTGCCGGTACAGGTAAAACCTATACAATCACAGGTTTGTATTTACGGTATTTGTTGGGCTTACAAAAAGCGACCGGGGAAGATGAAGCATTAAATACGCCGCTTAGTGTTGAGCAAATCCTAGTGGTGACCTTCACTGAGGCCGCCACCCAAGAAATTAAAGACCGTGTGCGAGCGCGTATAATCAATGCCAGAGATGCTCTGCTTGGCAAAGAGCCCGATGATGAGCTGATTGAGCAAGTAATTGACGAGGTAACTGACAAACACGCCGCATTTGATTTGCTAGACGCTGCGGCAAAGTCGATGGATGAAGCCGCTATATTCACCATTCATGGCTTTTGTCAGCGAATGCTGAAACAACATGCTTTTGAGTCAGGGGTGGCGTTTAACTTAGAGTTTATTTTAGATGAGCGTGAGCTTATTCAAGAAACCCTTAATGACTTTTGGCGTGCTTTTGTTTACCCACAATCAAAAGAGCGCACGCAAGCAATTACCGATATTTTCCCAGTGCCTGCGTCACTGTATTCACAGGTAGTGAGTTTACTCAATAAACAAGGGGCAACAATCACCCCCGAGTATGACCTTGATGAAATATGGCAAGCACGCGATAACTTTGTGGCAAAAGTCCCGGCATTTAAAAAGGCGTGCCGTGAGAGTGAGTTTATTAATGCTGTAAAAGCGTCTGATTTAAGTGGCTCAAAAACCCCAGGGCGAAAAAACAGCCTTGCAGCGCTTGAAGAATACTTAAACAATGACGAGTTGTTTTTTGTATTTGGTACTAATAAATACTCGTTTGAAGTGTGGAGCACAGAGAATTTAAGCGACCCTGCAAATTACAAGAAAAACGGTAGCTTACTCAGTCACGAAATGCTGGCTCAGTTTGATGAAATGGCTAAACTCAGTAGCCTTATCAATAACGGATTGAATATTGCGATAGTGCAATATGGCGCTAAATGGGTGGCAAATGCATTAGTCAAACGTAAGCAAGAACAAGGTGTTATTACTCCAGATGACTTACTGAGTAACTTGCATCAGGCGCTTTTAAGTGAGCAAGGCCAAGCATTAAGTGAAAAAATTGCCGCTTTGTTTCCGGTTGCCATGATTGACGAATTCCAAGATACCGACCCAGTTCAATATGGCATTTTTAGCCGCATTTATGGCATTAAAAACACCACGCTTGCCATGATAGGTGATCCAAAACAGGCTATTTATGGTTTCCGTGGTGCAGATATTTTTACTTATATTGGCGCAAAACAAGCCGTTGAAAATGACAAGCAATACACCCTAGATACCAACTACCGCTCAAGTGAAGGGGTTGTTGATAGCGTAAACCGCTTATTTGCAAAAAATGACAATAGCTTTATTTATAACGACGCAATCCCATTTCAAAAGGTTAATGCGAAGGGAAAACAGCAAGACAAAGCGTTTTTAATAAACGGTGAAATGCCAAGTGCATTTGAATTTTCGGTTTTTGTTGATGAATACGCCGAAGCCAACAACAAGCCAACCAGCAAAGGGGTGGCTCAACAAGCATTGGCTTTGCAATACACGAAAAAAATCACCGAGCTACTCAAGCAAGCTGATGCAGGCGCTGCAACCATTGCAGGAAAACCTCTTACTGCCGCTGATATCTGTGTGTTAGTGCGTGACCGAAACGAAGCACAGCTGATGAAAACCGCACTGGCAGAAGCCGCCATTGCCAGTGTGTATTTATCGCGTGATAGTGTTTTTAACCAAGAGCTTAGTCATCATTTACTGAACTTTTTAACGGCCTTGCATGGACAGTATGATGAATCATTACTGCGCGGTGTACTTGCCGGGCCATTGTTTTGCTTAAGCTACAACCGCATTTATCAGCTTCACGAAAATGAAAGTGCGTGGCAAGAACATCTAAACTTTTTTGCTCAGCTTGCCCACATTTGGCATAAACAAGGCGCTATGGCGATGCTCGAGCGTTTATTAAGCCATAATCAGCTTGCAGCGCGTTGGCAAGGCTTAGGCTACAACGTTGAGCGCTGGCTCACCGATTTTCGTCATTTAGGTGAAATCTTACAGCAAAAGCAAATTGAGCTTGAGGGCACCCATCGATTGCTGCGTTGGTTTGCACAAAAAGTTAGTCAACAAGATGGTGAAGCGGTGCAAGTACGCTTAGAAAGCGATGCTAATTTGGTGAAAATTGTCACCATGCACGCCTCAAAAGGCTTAGAGTACCCGATTGTATTCATGCCGTTTGCCTGTGGTTATCGCGAAAGCAAAGAAGCCCTTTACCATAAAGACGGTAAGCTGATTTATGACCTTGCTAAAAGTGACGAGGCAATGCAAAAAGCAGAGCAAGAGCGCTTAGCTGAAGATTTACGCTTACTTTACGTAGCATTGACTCGTGCCGTGCATTTTTGTTCTGTGGGGATGTATAACATTTCGCAAGGTCGTAGTGCTCGCCCTGGTATTCAAAGTACCAGCATTGGCCATGTATTATTTGCAGGGTTAGAGATCAAATCGGGCGATGAATGGCGCGCGTTGTTACAACAATTTTGTGAAGGCTCAGCGCACATGCACTATGAGGTGTTTCGCCAAGCAGATGAGCTTGAAAAGTTAACATTTGCTGGAGCTGACAGTGAGCAAGAATATCAAGTTAATACTGTTAAAGCAGACATTCAGCGTGATTGGCGCTCAACCAGCTTTAGTAGCTTAACGCTGAAAAAGCATACTGACCATATTGAGCTTGGTCGCAGTGATGAAGACCACGAAAAAGATGAGTTTTTAGCCCAAAATGCCAATGCTTTAACACCTTACAGCTTCCCTAAAGGCGCAAAGCCAGGTAGTTGTTTGCATGAAATATTTGAGCAATTAGACTTTACCGACCCTTATGCGTTAAAGCGTCCAGCCAGCGAGCAAGACGACCATGCACTTGATAAAGTGATCAAAAAGTTATTCGAAAAATACCATATTGATGATAGCTGGCAGGAAATGACCGAGCAGTGGATCCTTGCTGCGCTGAATTGCCCATTGAACGATAAAGGGCTTAGTTTATCAGTACTTGAGCCTGATACCTGTTTGGTCGAAATGGAATTTAATTTACCGCTGTTATCGCTCTCAAGCGATAAGCTTAACCAAGTGTTGGTAAAACATTTTAACTTACCTGGGCAGCTCGACTTTAGTGAGGTACAAGGCTTACTAAAAGGCTTTATAGATTTAATATTTTGCTGGCAGGGTAAGTATTATATTCTTGATTATAAATCGAATTTTTTAGGTAATAGTGTGGCTGATTACCAACATGAGCAGCTAGAACAAGCCATGACCAGTCATCAGTATCATTTGCAGTATTTAATTTATACCGTAGCACTGCACCGTTTATTAAAACAACGTATTCAAGATTACGATAGCGACACGCATTTAGGCGGTGTTTACTACACCTTCTTACGTGGTATGAGCGAAGGGCAAGGGGTGTATTTTAATCAGCTAACAAAACAGCAAATAACTGAGCTTGATAGCCTATTCGCACAAGGAGCCATGCTATGAGTCAAATGACATTCGGCTTTGATGACCATGAGCCAAACGAGCCAGTGAATAAGCAACCACAGCAGCCAGAACAACATGCCCAAAGCGATTCAGCGTTACCTGCCACAGAACTTAAAACGCAGCCTTTACTGAGTTATTTGCTGGAGGCAAAACGTATTCGCTTGGTTGATGTTAAACTCGCTGAACTATTGACTGGTTCAGAAACAGTTACCGGCTCACAATCGTTGATAGAGAATAACGATGCAGCGCACAGTGAGGTTTTTTACCTGATTTTATTGCTTGCGGTAGCGCAGCAAAGTCAGCACAGCTGTTTAGAGCTCGCGAATATAAACTGGCAAAATCCGTTTGAAATTAAACAGCAAAGCTTAGCTGATGCCAGCATCGCAGCCCCTGATGTTTTAACACCGTTTGCGGCAGAATTTGGCCTTACTGAGGCCGTTAATAAATTAATGAATGCTGATTGTGTAGGTGACGACAAGCCACTGCTATTGTTTGCGAATAAACTTTACTTTGCCCGCTTGGCAGAATACGAAACCACTCTGGCATCGCGTTTACATCATTTAGCAACGAAAGAGCTGACCCTAGATGAAGCCGCATTAACGGCATTACTTGAGGTGTATTTTCCTAGCAGTGAACATACACCCAACCCAAGCGATCCTATTAAAACATTAAACTGGCAAAAAGTAGCCTGTGCGATTGCTGCAACAAAAGGTTTTAGTGTGATCACCGGTGGCCCGGGTACCGGTAAAACCACCACGGTAACTAAGCTACTGGCCATATTACAATCCTTGTATGCCAGTGCACCGCTAACAATAAAGCTGGTTGCACCGACAGGTAAAGCGGCAGCTCGTTTAACCGAGTCGATTTTAGGGGCAAAGCAAAAGCTTAGTATGATCCCTGATAATATCGCGCCGCTTATCCCTGAGAGCGCACAAACGATTCACCGTTTACTGGGCGTTATTCCGCATACCAATAAGTTTCGCCATAACAAGCGTAACCCACTGCATTTAGATGTACTGATCATTGATGAAGCATCGATGGTTGATTTGTCGCTTATGGCAAAACTAATCGAGGCATTACCGAGCCATGCAAGGCTTATTTTACTGGGTGATAAAGACCAATTAGCCTCGGTTGATACGGGCAGTATTCTTAGCGACCTCTGCCAAGGGTTAGAGCTTGGCAAAATGCCAGATTACAGCAGTGAAAGAGCAGCGCAGCTTAATCGCGTTTGTTTTAATAATCAGAGCGAGATACCTGCGGCGAGCAGTCATTTTGTACTTAACGATTGTATTGCGTTTTTACAGCAAAGTTATCGTTTTGATGGCAGCAGCGGCATTGGTCAATTAGCACAAGCTGTAAATACCAATAACACTGGCTTACTGGGCTATGTAGAGCAAACGATTAATCAAGGTGGCTTCAAAGACCTTAAACTTAATTACAGCGTAATTAGTAAACCGATAGAGCAGTTTGTCCAACAAGCGGCGTTGCAATACCACGATTATTTGCAACTTATCCAGCAAGGGGCAAGTGTTGCAAGTGTGCATAAAGCATTTGCGCATTATCAGTTACTAGCTGCCGTCAGAGAGGGTGATTATGGTGTAAATAGCCTTAATCAGCGTATTGAAAAAGCACTGGCTCAACAAGGTTTAATTTCGCCATATCAAAGGCATTATGTGGGTATGCCAATTATGATCAGCCAAAACGACTACCAGCTAAAACTGTTTAATGGCGATATAGGTATTTTAATGCATGATGAGCAAGGTCAGTTAAAAGCCATGTTTGTTGATGAACAAGAAAATATTCGCGCCTTTTCGCCCGCACGTTTACCTGCTCACGATAAAGTGTATGCCATGACAATTCATAAGTCGCAAGGCTCTGAATTTGCTTACACTGCAATGATTTTACCACCAATAAAACAGGCTAATCAGGGCATTAACAGGCAATTGGTTTACACGGGGATCACCCGCGCGAAAACCACATTTGAGCTGGTGGCCGATAAAAATGTATTGCTTATGGCGATGAATAAATCTGTTACTCGTGCATCAGGTTTATACGATAGGTTAAAACATGAAGCTAGTTAAAGTAACGAGTGAGCAACTCAACGAGTTAATGGGGTGGTTTAACACAGAAGCAGAACTGCGTATTTGGTCTGGGCCATTTTTTAGTTATCCATTTGATACGCAAAGCTTTAAAAATGATTTAAAGCTAGATGCGCTGAGTTCCTACGCGCTGGTTAATGACGAAGGCCGCATGTTAGGGTTTGGGCAATACTATTTACGTGAAGGACGTTGCCATTTAGGGCGGCTGGTTATCGCGCCAAGCGAGCGTGGTAAAGGTCTTGCAAAAGTCTTGATAAACTTACTAGGAGAGCAGGGCAAACAGCAGTTGCAGTGCGATAGCTTGTCGTTGTTTGTGTATACCCACAATACCCTTGCTAAAACGGCCTATGAAAAGCTGGGGTTTATTCAAACTCAGTACCCCGCTGACATGCCACTCGATGGCTGTATTTATATGACTTGCTAAGAGCGTTTAAAGCTGCTTTTACGAAACAGATTAGGTTGCCAGCCAAAGTGTATGGCGCCTAATCTTAAACATACCGTCACAGCAAATGCGCCAATAATGCACCAAATATAACTGACCTCAAGGGTGAATAAAGCCGCATAAGTTAACCCGCCAGATAAGCAAGCGGTTGAATAAAGTTCTTCGCCCATTACTAAAGGCACTTCTCGGCAGATCACATCACGCATCAGGCCACCAAAAATACCTGTGGTCATACCCATGGTGATGGCTACAACCATATCTGCGCCGCAAATCAGTGCCTTTTCGATACCGATAATGTTGAAAATCGCCATCCCTACAGCATCCATTAATAGCATGGTGGTGTTACTTAAATCGGGTAAGTGACGAATAGATAAAATAGAGGCGAATATGGCTATATAAGTTGCGTACAAGTAATCAGGCTGAGCTATCCAAAATACTGGTTTGTTAAGCAATATGTCTCGAAGTGTTCCACCACCCAGAGCTGTGACTGTGGCAACAACCACCACACCAAAACCACCGACACTTTTTTCATGGCCCAGCAAGGTGCCAGAAATAGCAAAAAACGCTACACCGATAATGCTTAAAAAATGAAAGTATTCTGATGTCATGGGGCTTCCTTACCTGTTTATAGTAACTAAACCCTAGCAAAATGAACTTTATTGATGCTGAACAGCTAAGAAAATAGGGCGGGTAATGGTATTACCCGCCGGTAAGAAAATTTTATTATTTTAGGTAATCAACCACTAATTGCGTCATTGCATTTACGCCAAGCTGTAAAGCTTTTTCGTCTGCAAAAAAGTGTGGTGAATGGTTACTTGGTGCTGTGACTGCATCTTGACCTTTTGGTGTGACACCTAAGAAAAAGAACATGCCTGGTGTTTCTAAGGCGTAGTAACTAAAGTCTTCGGCACCTGTGATAAGTGGCGTTGTGATCAGGTTTTCTTTACCAACCACGCCAGCAAGTGTTGGTGTCATTTTCTTGGTTAATTTAACATCGTTCACTGTTACTGGGTAACCATGGTCAATGTGAACATGGGCTTCTGCACCACCTGATTCAGCCACCATCTCAGCGGTTTTAGCTAAACGCTTTTTAATGTCAGCGCGCATTTCTTGGTCAAAGGTACGAATTGTGCCCACCATTTCAACTTGATCAGGGATGATGTTGTTACGCACACCGCCATTAATGGCACCAAATGAAACCACCGAAGGCGCTTTGGTCACATCAACTTGGCGTGATGCGATGGTCTGTGTTGCCATAATAATTTGTGATGAAGCTACAATTGGGTCAACCCCATTCCAAGGACGTGAGCCGTGAGTTTGGCGGCCTTTTACTGTGATTGTAAACTTGTCTGCGCTGGCCATTAGCGGCCCTTCACGAAAACCAATTTGTCCGGTATTAAGTGAGCTGGTTACGTGTAAACCAAATACGGCTTCTGGCTTTTCTTTAAATAAGCCTTCTTTAAGCATAAGCTCAGCACCGCCTTCTTCGCCATCAGGTGCACCTTCTTCAGCAGGTTGAAAAATAAACAGAATATCACCTGCTAGTTGATCTTTAATTTTTACTAAAGACTCAGCGGCCGCCATTAAAATAGCCACATGGTTATCATGACCACAGGCATGCATTACGCCAACGGTATTGCCTTTGTACTCTGTTGTTTGCGTTGACGCGAAAGGTAAGTCTACTTGCTCTTTAACAGGTAGTGCATCCATATCAGCACGCAGGGCAATAAGCGGGCCTTTTTTGCCCCCTTTAAGTTTGGCAACCACACCGGTATGAGCCACACCTGTTTGAACCTCAAGGCCTAATGAACGTAAATGCTTAGCCACGTATTTGGCTGTTTCAAACTCACGGTTACTAAGCTCTGGATATTGGTGTAAATGACGGCGCCATTTAATGACTTTTTCGCTGACGCTTTTATTGGCAGATTTAAGTTCAGTATTAATATCACTAGCAAATGCAGGTGTAGAAATAGCACTGAGAAGTAGGCTGGTCGAAAGTAGTTTGTTTAACATCCCGTATCCTTTTATTATTTAGATATCCAAACAACCTGTGAAACGCTGAATTCTGCATTTTGAGGTGGCTTGGATATATGCACACTACAACAATGTAAAGGATAAACACTTGAATGAACAAGACCTTTCGGTAATTAACCAAGACAAATGGTTTAAAAATCGCACACAATTATTTAGGGACAAGCTAGTAAAAAATGCTAAATTAATCACCTTAAATGCGGGTGATGCATTGTTTTTGCGTGGTGATGAAAATACCGGTCTGTATTGTGTTATTAATGGCGTGCTTAGAGTTTCTGGGGTCAATAGCCAAGGCAAAGAAGCCGTGCTCAGTTTTGTAACCGGTGCTATGTGGTTTGGTGAAGTGGCTCTGTTTGATGGTGGTAAACGCACCCACGATGTGTATGCTCAAACTGCGGTACGACTTTTACACGTACCTGAGCGGGCATTAACTCAGTTATTACAAGAGCATCCTGCTTATTGGCATGATTTTGGTCTGCTGCTTACCAATAAAGTGCGAAACCTGTTTGACTCATTAGAAGATCACGCACTCCTTACAGCAAAGCAAAAGGTGAGTAAGCGGTTATGTATGCTTTATCAGTCGTCACTCCAAAGTTGTTTGCCGCTTACCCAGCAACAACTTGCCGATATGACCTATTTAACACGGCAAACCATTAATCAAATATTACAATCCCTACAAGCTGATTCAATTATTAATCTTAAATATCAATCGATTGAAGTAATTGACATCGAAAAATTACAATCTCAATGCTAGTTTGGAACTAAAATTGCTACAAAGTTGTAATCAAGCTTAAACGGAAGACAACTTGTGGCAATAACATTTCATAATCAATATAACCCATATCAGGTTTCGGCTGCTGCTAGGCTGTCGCAAACAACTCGCCTCGATGATGTGAAGGCCATGCATACGCCTGCATCTTCAGCACAGCAACTTTTACAAAAGCAGTTTGAGCCCAGTTCTTTTTTAGCACAAGCGCAAGAAGCCTTGGTTTATCAGCGACTCGGGGTTGATAAAGAGAAAATTGATGAAATAAAAGCGCAAATAGAAAAGCTTGCCGAACAAATGCAGCAACAAGGTGCCGACACCAAAGCACTGCAAGAAAAAATGAATGAACTGCAAGGAATGCTTGATGAAGAATATCAAAAAGGACGTGAACGCATGGATATGCAGCCAGAAGCTGAAAAAGGCAAGGTCATCGATGCGTTGGTTTGATGTGTAAGTTTAATATAGCCATTTTAAAATGTCGGTTAGTTGACATTCTTGACGGTGAATTTTCTGCTAATCTGAATTTTGAACACAGTTTTGGCAGGAAAAATAATGAAAACATTAAAACAACAACTGACAAATTACGCTCTTTATCACCGCTCTAAACGTAATATTTACACCCATTTTATTGGCATCCCATTAATTGTATTTGCGATTATTTGTTTATTGAATCGAGTCACGCTTATTTCAGAGCCTGCTTTTATCTCCTTGGCAACCGTGGTGATTGCACTCACCTGTCTTTATTACTTAATGCTTAGCTTATCTATGGGGTTAATTATGGCTGTATGCTTAAGTTTGTTAAGCATTGCTGCTGAGCCTGTGGTGTCGCTCTCAACAGAGTTATGGCTAGCGGTAAGTATTGGTAGTTTTGTTGTAGGTTGGGTATTTCAGTTTATTGGCCATTATTTTGAAGGTAAAAAGCCAGCCTTTGTTGATGATTTAATTGGTTTAGTAATAGGGCCTTTATTTGTATTAGCTGAGTTATTGATTATGCTTGGTTTTTATAAAGATATTGCTGAACATATCGAACAACATGCAGGCCCTAACAAAGCATAACAACAATAAAAAGGAACACATATGCAATTAAATGGTAAAACAGTTTGGGTAACTGGGGCATCTTCTGGAATTGGTGAAGCACTTTGTGAGCAATTAGCTGCAAAGGGCGCAGTGCTGATATTGTCTGCTCGTAATGAAGAAAAACTCAACGCTCTAAATACAAGGCTCGGTGGCAATCATCATGTGGTTGCGCTAGATTTGGCAAAACCTGAAGCCTTACTTGAAGATATGCCCGGAGTGATTGAGCGAATTGGCCGCATTGATGTGCTTATCAATAACGGTGGAGTGTCGCAGCGCAGTTTATTTTTAGAAAATGAATTCACTGTGTATCGCCAACTGATGGAAGTAAACTACTTTGGTTTAATAGCTTTAACCAAAGCGGTAGTACCGCAAATGGTTGAACAAGGTATGGGCATGGTCGTTTCAATTAGCAGTGTAGCGGGTAAAGTCGGTTCAAAGTTCAGAACAGGTTATTCGGGTTCTAAATACGCGGTAGTGGGTTTTATGGATTGCTTAAGAGCAGAGTTAGCCGACAAAAATATAAAATGTTTAACCATTTGCCCAGGTTCAATTAAAACTGCAATTGCGCATAATTCGTTAGATGGCCAAGGTAAACCGCAAAATAAGCCAGAGGAATCAATCGAAAACGGCATGGATGTGGCAAAAGCGGCTGCAAAAATGATTAAAGCCATTGAAGCCGAGAAAGATGAAGTTGTTATTGGTGAAGGAATAAGTGGTTTAGCACCGACTATAAAGCGTTTTTTCCCGGGCTTTTTTAATCGCCTCACAGCAAAAATGAACTACAGGTAATTTCGCTTAGTAAGCGTATAAATAATTATCATTAAACAATGCGCACATGAGTTGCGCATTTTTTATACCAGGCGAACGTTTTTTTATCGTTTTTATCGAGAAAAGGCACTAGTTTGCTATGGTTAAACAGGGATGGATTAGCATACAATGGGGCAAAAGTAGTCCAAACAAGAGAGAACAACAATGGCCGCATTTGGTACTGTATTTATGCCACAAATGATCCAAGCACGTTTTGCTGATAACTCATGGAGTGAAAGCGCGCTGGTCCCATCTGATAAAATCGAATTACATGCGGGTGCACACGTATTACATTACTCAAGCACCTGTTTTGAAGGATTAAAAGCGTTTCGTCACGAAGATGGCTCGGTCTATATCTTTCGTATGGATGCTAACATTGCTCGTATGAAGCAAAGCTCTAAATTACTAAACTTACCTGACTTTGACGAAAGCATGCTTGAGCAAATGATTAAAGACATTGTTAAAGAGTATGCAGACGAAACACCAGCACCGCCGGGGTCTATGTATATTCGCCCAACTCACATTGGTACAGAAGCCGCAATTGGTAAAGCCGCTGCGCCGTCAATGAGTTCCTTGCTTTATGTATTACTTTCGCCAGTGGGTGATTACTTTGCAGGTGGCGCTACTGCACTGCGTGTATTACTTGAAGAAGACGGCATGCGCTGTGCACCTCACATGGGTATGGTTAAAAGTGGTGGTAACTATGCAAGTGCATTAGGTCCAATCTTACAAGCTCGCTCTGAGCATCAAGCTGACCAAATTTTATTCTGCCCAGGTGGCGATGTTCAAGAAACCGGTGCTGCGAACTTTATTCTAATTGATGGTGATGAAATCATCACAAAAGCACTTGATAGCACATTCTTACACGGTGTGACCCGTAATAGTATTTTAACGATTGCGAAAGATTTAGGTATGACCGTATCTGAGCGTAACTTTACTGTGTCTGAGTTGCTTGAAAGAGCTGCTAAGCCGGGCACTGAAGCTGCATTATCAGGTACCGCTGCGGTACTGACGTCGGTTGGCACGCTTATTCATAACGACCAAGAGTTTAAAGTGGGGTCGGGTGAACCAGGTGAAAAAGTCGCTAAATTACGCCAAGCATTGAATGATATTCAATGGGGCAAATCAGCAGATACTCATGGCTGGTTAACAAAAGTATAATTACGCAAACAGTGTTTACTATTGCGAAAAATTAAAGGCCACGCTATTGCGTGGTTTTTTGTTTTTACATTGGTTTACAGCGCTTCCTGTGTTTGACCGCAAATAACTAGACATTCTTTTGTATTAACTTTACTTTCATTTTGTTAACAATAACTAAAAAGTAAAATTATTATGATTAAAAAAGCGCTTGCTTGTGCAATTGTGGTTGCACTGACGGGGTGTAGTGAATCTACCCCAACAAAAACAGAACAAACTATAAAAACTGCAGAGGTTAAAGCTGCTGTGAATTATCCAGAAACGAAAAAAGGCAATGTTGTTGATGAGTACTTCGGCCAGAAGGTAGCCGATCCGTATCGTTGGCTAGAAGACGACATGAGCGAAGAAACGGCGCAGTGGGTAAAAGCCGAAAATGACGTTACCTTTTCTTATCTTAAAAATATTCCTTATCGCGATGAGCTTAAAACCACACTTGAAAAGCTGATGAACTATGAAAAAGTCACAGCGCCATTTAAAGAGGGTGAGTACACTTACTTTTATAAAAACGATGGCTTGCAAAATCAGTATGTGGTTTACCGTAAAAAAGGTGACTCTGAAGCTGAAGTGTTTTTAGATCCAAATACTTTCAGCGCCGATGGCACAACCTCAATGTCGGGCTTAACTTTTACTGAAGATGGAAGTTTAGCTGCTTATCAAATTTCTGAAGGTGGTAGTGACTGGCGTAAAATTATCGTTATTGATACAGCGACTAAACAGCCTATTGAAGAGGCATTAGTCGATGTAAAGTTTAGCGGTATTTCGTGGTTTGGTAACGATGGCTTTTATTATTCAAGCTACGATAAGCCAAAAGGGAGTGAGCTGTCAGCAAAAACAGATCAACATAAGGTCTATTATCACAAGTTAGGCACAGCACAAGCTGATGACCAATTAGTCTATGGCGGTACAGAAGCACAGAAACATCGTTATATTGGCGCTGAGGTAACGCGTGATAATCGATACCTAATAATTGCTGCAAGTACTTCAACATCAGGTAATAAACTGTTTATCAAAGATTTAACTAAGCCTGACAGCAAGTTAGTAACCATTCTAGATAACACAGATTCAGATACATCAATTATCGATAATGACGGCTCGAAACTGTATTTAGTGACTAACTTAAATGCGCCAAATATGCGTGTAGTGACAGTTGATGCCGCTGATCCAAGCCCAGAAAATTGGCAAGATTTAATTCCTGAAACTGACCATGTACTTAGTATTTCAAAAGGCGGTGACTATTTCTTTGCTAAGTATATGGTTGATGCGATTTCGCAAGTAAAACAGTACGATAAGTCAGGTAAACTAGTGCGTGACATTCGTTTACCGGGTGTGGGCACCGCATACGGCTTTAGCGGTAAGCACGACGCTGAAACGCTTTATTATTCATTTACCAATTACACCACACCAGGCAACATCTATTCATTTAATGTTGATTCTGGCCAGTCTGATGTATATCGCAAGTCGGGCGCTCAATTTAATAGCGAACAATACACATCTGAACAAGTGTTCTACACATCTAAAGATGGCACTAAAGTTCCGATGATTATTTCATACAAAAAAGGCACTGAGCTTAACGGTAAAAACCCAACAATTTTATATGGCTATGGTGGCTTTAATGTAAGTTTAACACCAAGCTATAGCCCAACTGTTGCCGCTTGGCTTGAGCATGGTGGCGTGTATGCTGTTGCTAATATTCGTGGTGGTGGTGAATACGGTAAAGAGTGGCATGTAAATGGTACACAGCTTAAAAAGCAAAATGTTTTTGACGATTTTATTGCTGCTGCAGAATACCTTAATGAAAAACAATTCAGCTCACCTGATTACCTAGCGGTACGTGGTGGCTCTAATGGTGGCTTATTAGTTGGTGCGGTTATGACGCAGCGCCCTGAGCTATTTAAAGTAGCACTGCCTGCTGTAGGTGTATTAGATATGTTGCGTTATCACACCTTTACTGCCGGTGCTGGTTGGGCGTATGACTACGGCACCAGTGAGCAAAGTAAAGAAATGTTCGAGTACTTAAAAGGCTACTCGCCAGTTCACAATGTTAAAGAAGGTGTTAGCTACCCTGCAACGTTAGTGACAACAGGGGATCATGACGACCGTGTTGTGCCTGCGCATTCATTTAAGTTTGCGGCTGAGCTACAAGAAAAAGGTGCGAAACAAAATCCGTATCTAATTCGTATTGAAACAAATGCAGGTCATGGTGCAGGAACACCAACCAGTAAAATTATTGATCAATACGCTGATATTTATGGCTTTACCTTATACAACATGGGTGTTAAATCGCTATAAGATAATATTTACTCAACTAAAATAAAAACGCCGAGCTTTAAGCTCGGCGTTTTTATAGCAATTGCTATAAATCTATACCCAGTGCGAAAATCATTTTGTAATCTTCTTTTTCGGGGACTACACCATTTTCATCGGCTATCGGGTCGGATAGATAATCCCAGACTAATGAAATATCAAAATCAATGTCATCAGTAACGTCTATTTCAAAGCTTGCCATTGCATACTGTGAATCGCCACCAGTGTCTTCACTGGCTGTCAAATATCGATAGTTAAAACTAAAATCGATATTTTTGGTTACTTCCAGTTCGTAATTAGTGCCAACAAAATAAGACATTGAAGAATTTGATTTATCTTCACCATTTGCAACGGTATCAAACTCTGTTTTTTGATAAGCAGGACCTGTTGAAAAGTCCCACTCAATTTTGTCGGTATCCATTACGTAATAACCTACACCCGCACCTACAGTGTATTTATTGGCAATGTTTTGAAATGGGTCACGATAGTATTCAAAGAAAATAGGGCGAAAATACATTTTTTGCGTATAAAACCAGTCGAAGGTTCCATTTGCTCGTATGTTATTTTTAGTGACTTGCTCATCGCTGGTGGTGCGATACCCTAAAAACTCAGCTAAAAAGCGACTCGACGCTGTTCTGCGTTTGATATCGGCTCTGGCTGAATATTCAGTTTGATCAGTATTACCTCGAGATAGGTCGGCGCCCAATGATATTTTTATTGTCCAAGCACTAAGCTCACTATCAATTGACGGAGCGATAGAGACTAAATCACGATAACGATACTTAGCAGGAGCATCACCTACTTTTACATAACCACCCGATATATTTAGTGTGCCGCTGAGTTCTTCACCATCATTAAAACGAACTGTGTGATGACGTTCAGAAATAATCATGTAGATATCTTCGCGGTCGATCATCAGGGTATCGAGTACGTCGCTATCGAATTCGAGCTCCTTATCGTACATTGAAACGAGCTCACCTTTGAGCCATTCACCAGAGTTAAGTCGGATCCAATCAAAATGAGTGGCATCTTTTATGATTATGCCGCGTTCTTCAAGTAGTGGATCAGGAAGTGATTCTGCCGCATAGCCTGTAAATGGGCTAGCAACTAATAAACCAAGAAGCAGGTGTTTTTTGAGCATTATTTCAATCCATGTTTAATAAAACCAGCCCACGTTACTTTAGGCTCAAATTGAGCAGGAATACCTACAAAGCTCTGACAGGATGTACAAAGTTCATCAAAGTATTCGTGTCTCAAGCTGCCCATAAGGTAAGCAGATTGGCTAAAATCCATAAAGAATTAGTAGGTTATTTGCTAAAATAACCTACTTAATTTTAGAACATAATATTTAGCTGTTCAAAAAATAGTTAGGCTGAGGGTAAAAATAATCGTTGATAGGTTTTATATGCATACTCGTCACTCATACCTGACAAGTAATCACAGATCACCCGCATTGCATTACCATTATTGTTGTGTGCGTTTAACCACATCTCTTGAGTTGTTTCTGGTAATAAACGCATCGGGTCGCTAGCAAAAGCGCTAAATAATTCTATAAGCAGGTTTTGCCCTTTAAATTCAACCTGTTGCATTTTAGGTTCACGAATTAAACGCTTGAATACAAATTGTTTGAGCACATTGAGTATTTTTGAAAACTCATCAGGCAGGCTAACGGTATATTGTAAAATCTCTGATTCGAATTCGTTATTTTGTACCTCTAAAGAGGCATGGATAATAAATGTATTTACTAACTCACCAATGGCGTCTTTGCGTTCATATTCATGATGTGAGAAAAGCCTTGCGGTAATTGCACTTAAATGAGTTGTTAACCAAGGTGAATTGAGTTCTTGTAACTGAATAAGAGCATGGTTTTGCCAATCAGCAAACGTTAATACTTCAGTGGCAATCGCATCTTCTAGGTCATGAACTGCATAGGCAATATCATCTGCCAATTCCATTATTGCAGAGTCAATAGACTTATAATGAGTTTTAGACCTAAACTCATCCACCTTGTAGTGGCTAGTCAATAATGCTTTGTCGTTTTGTGATAGCGGCGCAATAATCCAATTAAAAACATCGTTATCATCTTTGTAAAGCCCTTTAGCCGGTCGCCAGTGATCGGCTTTTATGAAACTTCGCGTATCAGATAATGGTGGGATGGTATGCCATACATCATCAATAAACGCAGGGTACTTGATAAATCCCAACAAAGTCCGGCGCGTTAGGTTCATACCATAACCGTTGCTGTAGGGTTCAAGTTTAGAAACAATGCGTAAAGTTTGCGCATTGCCTTCAAATCCACCATGCTCGCGCATCATGTAGTTTAAAGCTATTTCACCACCATGACCAAAAGGTGGATGGCCAATGTCATGAGCAAGACATAAGGTTTCGAGTAAGCTGCCACTCGGGAAGTGTTCAAATTCAGGGTGCTGTTTTTTTAAATGGCGCAGCAAACCACTGCCGATTTGTGCAACTTCAAGAGAGTGGGTTAGGCGAGTGCGGTAAAAGTCGTTTAGGCCAATACCCATAATTTGAGTCTTTGCTTGTAAACGTCTGAAAGCAGCGGCATGGATTATACGAGAGCGGTCAACTTGCCATGGTGAGCGGTTGTCATTGGGACGATATTTTTGTTGATCTATAATTCGTGCTTGCCAAGGTTGGCACATAATAAAAAAGCCTATGGTTTCGCGACTGAGTTAATGAAAGTATACGCAACCGCTTGAAAATTGCGAGTATATTGAATGTATTATGAGACTTTTTAAATACGATTGAGGTGAAAAAAATAGCACCGAATTCGCCAAAGATTGGCTTGTTTGATATACTCCGCCTTTGTATGTGTGTGATGTTACCGCACATGAGTAGTAGTTTACTTGAGAGAATACATGCTTAAATACGTTTTTCAAATTTTACTAGCTGCCTTTTTTACTTGGGCACTGTTGTCACCTTTTATAGATAATGAAAGTGGTGTTGACGTATCTTCACAAGACCTTACAACTAGCAAGGGCAGCCAGCAAACTATAAAAAAAGAGAAGCCATTACATAATGTTAAACTCCCTGATTTTGCTGCGTTCAGTGATGTAAAAGAGAAGAAACATGCATTTTTTGATTTTATACGCCCGCATGTTGAGGCTGAAAATAAGAAAATTTTGCAGCAAAGAGCAACATTAGAAATAGCTCGCATGATGCTGGAATATAATGAGCCTTTAACAGTTAAACAAAAATCAGATATAAAGAAAATCCTCACCAGTTATAAACTGCCGACGACGATTGATGTACTGTCACTATCTCAGGCATTACGCCGTGTTGATATTATTCCAAAAGAACTTGCTTTGATGCAGGCTGCGAATGAATCGGCTTGGGGAACATCGCGATTTGCGCGAATTGGCCTTAACTTTTTTGGTCAGTGGTGCTACAAAAAAGGTTGCGGTATGGTACCACGCCGTCGTGCTGATGAAGCTGCTCATGAAGTAACGGCTTTTAAGTCTGTAAGAGCTGCTGTAAGCTCTTACTTTAAAAACATTAATACTCATGCGGCATACAAAGATTTACGTTCAATCCGAGCAGATTTACGCCGTCAACAAAAGCCTATTGAAGCCACAGTTTTAACGCAGGGTTTGTTATCTTATTCTGAGCGACGAGAAGCTTACATTGAAGAGTTAAACACAATGATAAATCAAAACAGAGCATATTTTGATGAATAAAGTTATGTCATGTTTCAAGGCGGTAGTGTTTGCCGCTACCTTAGGTGCTTCTGTAGGAACAGCAACCGCAGGCGAGTTTGTTGTTGCATACGATGGCTTTTATGACCGCCTTAAAGTGGTTAACAAAGGTGACTTTCAGTACGCGCAAGTAAACTTTTATTTATCTGACATTGCTACAAATGATGTATGCAAAATTAAGTCAGGGAAAATAATAACAGAACAACAAGAATTTGATCTTACCTATACAGATCAAGCCCAGTTGTTGCTACCGTTTGATAAACAACTCGATACAGATAAGGCGGTAATTGTCGTAAAACCTGAGAATCCTCAGCATGATTGCCAATTAAAGCTACAAATTGAAGCAACCAACCTGAGTGACTTTGCACTGACAAAAGCAAACCTTTATGAGTTAAATGAAGAGTTTGATGAATTGCTATCTGATTTATCAGGATTCTTCGTCAGTAAATTAATGTGGTTTTTGTTGCCAGAGCAACAGGGAGTTGTGCTTAAATTTGCGGATGAAAATGTGGCAATATCAGAGGCTGATAATTGCAAGCAAAGCCGTTGTGCAATAATGGTGACTGATGATTGGCAAGACAATCAAACAAAACTGCAAACAAGTGCTCGGTTGATCAGCGCAACCCCATGGATTGTTAAATAACTGCATCAACAACACGCCCTGTGCGTATGTAAACTGTGCTATATGAGGGAGCTTTTTATGCTCCCTCAATTATTTTAGCTTGCTTTTATATTTAATTAACCCTTTCATCAACAAGTATTGTTCTAATACTATCTTCTCTATTTTTATTTTATTTACTACTCTTATTTTGTTGGTTTTAAGTTAGGTAAGATAAAAATAATGAGTAAAAAAATATAGTTTCAACTAATTTAGGTAGTCTTCTTACAATAAAAGATCTTAAGGTGTGAAATTTAATTATTATTTATTAATTACTTATGTTCTTGACTGTTTAATGTTGGTAATTTTGTTTGCTAATTTAAAACTAACTAAAAATTATTAAATATACTCCTTGGTGTTGTTAGTAAAAAATAACTAAATTTAATATTTTTAAGAGTTTTCTATATCGATAAATAATAGATGTAGATCAATAAACAATGCTGCAACTGGCATAAAGTAAAAATATACAGTTCTTAATGAAGGTACGTAAATATTTACTAAAAAGGAGTTGCCATGCAGACAGTAAACGTCGAATCAGTATTAATTAAGCCTACAAAAGTAAGTAAGGGAAAAACTAAACAGGATGTTGTATTTGACTTAAATGTAAAGAACCCAAATTTAAAATGGAATGCTGATGGCCTATATCCATACAAGCGTAAAATGGATGTTGTAGAGTATGAGCGCCATAAACATGAACTGCAAATTGAGCTATTAAAAATGCAAGGTTGGGTGAAAGAGACTAACCAACAAATTGTTATTTTATTTGAAGGCCGTGACGCAGCAGGAAAGGGTGGAACAATAAAGCGCTTTATGGAGCACTTAAATCCGCGTGGGGCGCATGTTGTAGCACTTGAAAAACCCACTACCCGTGAACGTGATCAATGGTATTTTCAACGTTATATCAATCATCTACCAGCAAAGGGAGAAATAATTCTGTTTGACCGTTCTTGGTATAATCGCGCTGGCGTAGAGAAGGTCATGGGGTTTTGTGAAGACCAAGAATACCTCGAATTTATGCGGCAAACACCTCAGCTTGAACGCATGTTAGTTAACAGTGGTATTAAATTATTTAAATATTGGTTTTCTGTGAGTAGAGAAGAGCAATTTAGACGCTTTAAATCACGCCAAAACGATCCTCTAAAGCAATGGAAACTGAGCCCGGTTGATATGGCATCATTAGCCAAATGGCATGACTACAGTGCAGCAAAAGACGCCATGATGTTTCATACCCATACTAAAGACGCACCGTGGACTCAAATTCGTTCTGATGACAAAAAACGTGGTCGTATTAACTGCATGCGTCACTTTTTAAGTTGTTTAGATTATCCAGGCAAAGACCATGAAATTGTTGATCAAGTTGACCCATTAATTGTTGGTGAACCAACAAAAATGTCTCAACGTTAAGATTAGGAGAGTGAAATGGAAATTACAGATCCAATGTATGACGAGCGCTTAGCAAAGTTAGAGAAGAGCCTCGCTAAAAGTAAAAAAGAAGTACAAAGAACCGCTGCGATTGCAAAAGAGGCCGCTGAACAAGCCCAAGCAGCCGTTGATAAAGCAAACGAAGCTGAAAGTCTTGCTAAGAATGCTCAAAAACGTCTTAAAGCAGCTAAAAAGCAACTAAAAGAGGCCATAGTGCTCAAGATAGCGCAAAAGAAAGCATCAAAAAAATCTGCCATTAAACGCGCTAAACGTATGGCTAAAAACAAAAAGGCGAAAACAGCAAACGCTTAGTTATAAGTTAAAACTGAATCGAAGCTATTGTTATATGTTGTGGTTTATGAACGGCTGACTAGGTGAATGAATAATACCTGTTGGCAGTCATGCTTAATCATTTAAGAGATTGAAGCTTTTTAACAGCTTTAAAAATTACTTATTTATGACTGTATGGATGTAGTAATTAGCGCAATGTTGAGGCAATTTTCGATAACAAGTAGATAACGAAGTTTGTGTTTTGTTATCAGCCAGTTTATTGCATCAAAGTAGACGGTTTAATTAAGCGAATTGGTATAAAAAGAGAGTTGCTCTTTTGCTAAGGCTCATAGAGCCTCAGCAATCGAGATAACTCTCTTATTTTTTAGAAGATTAGCGAGTTCTAACGAATTACACTAATTTTGCTAAAATATCGTTAAATGTTGTGCTTGGGCGCATTGCTTTGAATGCAAGCTCATCATTTGGTTGGAAATATCCACCCACATCCATTGCTGAACCTTGTGCATCGTTCAACTCAGTGATGATTTGCTCTTTTTGAGCTTCTAAATCAGTAGCGATTTGCGTGAATTGCGCTTTTAATTCCGCGTCATCATTTTGTGCAGCAAGTTCTTGTGCCCAGAATAATGAAAGGAAGAAGTGCGAACCACGGTTATCAATCTCTTTCACTTTACGTGAAGGTGATTTGTTTTCAGCTAAGAAAGTACCTGTAGCTTTGTCTAGTGTATCAGCAAGTACTTGAGCTTTCTTGTTACCTGTATTAACCGCTAGATGCTCTAAAGAAGCTGCAAGCGCTAAGAACTCACCTAAAGAATCCCAACGTAAGTGGTTTTCTTTTTCGAATTGTTGAACGTGCTTAGGCGCTGAACCACCTGCACCTGTTTCGAATAAACCACCACCATTCATAAGTGGTACGATTGAAAGCATTTTAGCACTTGTACCAAGCTCAAGAATCGGGAATAAGTCAGTTAGGTAGTCACGTAAAACGTTACCAGTTACTGAAATTGTGTCTTTACCTTCTTTGATGCGCTCTAATGAGAATTTAGTCGCTTCAATCGGTGCTAAAATGTGGATCTCAAGACCATCAGTATCATGTTGTGGCAGATACGCGTTTACTTTTTTGATTAATTCAGCATCGTGTGCACGGTTTTCGTCTAACCAGAAAACTGCCGGTGTGTTAGTTGCGCGAGCGCGGTTAACAGCAAGTTTAACCCAATCTTGAATTGGTGCGTCTTTTACCTGACACATACGCCAGATATCGCCTTGCTCAACAGCATGCTCAAGTAATGTTGTGCCAGCTTTGTCTACTACACGGATTTTACCAGCTGCTGTAACTTCAAACGTTTTGTCGTGTGAACCGTACTCTTCAGCTTTTTGCGCCATAAGACCAACGTTAGGTACGCTACCCATTGTTGTTGGATCGAATGCACCGTTTTCTTTACAGAAATCGATAGTTGCTTGGTAAACACCTGAGTAACAACGATCTGGAATTACAAAGCTTGTGTCTTGTAATTTACCTTCGCTGTTCCACATTTGACCGCTAGAACGAATTGCAGCAGGCATTGATGCATCGATGATTACATCGCTTGGAACGTGAAGGTTTGTGATACCACGGTCAGAATCAACCATAGCAATAGCAGGGTTGTTGTCGTATACAGCTTGGATATCAGCTTCGATTTCAGCTTTTTTAGCTGCGTCTAGGCTTTCGATTTTTGAGAATACATCGCCAAAGCCGTTGTTTACGTCAACATCTAGTTCTTTGAAAAGATCAGCGTGTTTTGTAAATACGTCTTTGAAGAATACTTTTACAGCGTGACCGAAGATGATTGGATCAGACACTTTCATCATGGTTGCTTTCATATGTAACGAGAACAACACGCCTTTGTCTTTCGCAGCTTGAATTTCTTTAGCAAGGAAAGCTTGAAGTTTAGCGGCACTCATACAAGAAGCATCAATAACTTCGCCAGCTAATAGTGGCGTGCTTGCTTTAAGAACCGTAATATCGCCGTTTTCAGCAACATGTTCGATACGCACGTCAGTTGCTTCAGCTACCGTTACTGATTGCTCAGAACCGAAGAAGTCACCTTCTTCCATGCTTGCAACGTAAGATTGAGAATCTTTGCTCCACGCACCCATTGAGTGTGGATTGTTGCGAGCGTATTCTTTAACTGAACTAGGTGCACGACGGTCAGAGTTACCTTCACGAAGAACCGGGTTTACAGCAGAACCTTTGATTTTGTCGTAAGTTGCTTTGATTTTCTTTTCTTCATCAGTTTTTGGCTCTGATGGATAATCAGGTAAAGCGTAGCCTTTCGCTTGCAACTCTTTGATTACAGCACGTAACTGAGGAATAGACGCACTGATGTTTGGTAGTTTGATAATGTTAGCTTCAGGTGTTTTAGCCATATCACCTAATTCAGCAAGTGCATCATCAATTCGTTGTTCTTCAGTTAAATACTCAGGGAAGTTGGCAATTACACGGCCCGCTAATGAAATATCGCGAGTTTCAACTTCAACACCTGCAGCGTTTGTGTACGCTTGGATGATTGGTAACAATGAATACGTAGCAAGAGCTGGCGCTTCATCTGTTTTAGTATAGATAATTTTTGATGTCATCATCATTCCTAGATAGTTGGCGTAATGTTTGATTGTAACTGCGCTAACAGTAACCCTTAATTAGCCATATTCAACAATGCAATTATACTGCTATGGTATATCAAGTCTTAAATATAAGTATTTCGATATAACGACAGCAAGCAGTCTGTTAGCTGTTGCAACTTAATACAGAGTATCAAAATAACCACAGCTGACAGACTGTAATACCAATTTGCAAAATAGATCTTTTAATTATGCAAAAAGGCATAAAATTCTTATAGCTCAAATAAGCTAGCTTTGAAATTAGCCAAAAGCCTTACGTCAAAATGACGAAAAAGCTAAATTTAAGCAACAAGAGTGTAACAAGCTTGGCTCTAAAGGGCTAATAACAATTAAACTATTGGGGTAAAGAAATGGAATTTCAAGTTGAAAATAAAAATCAGTGGTAGATAGGGAAGTAAGCGAGGATCTTAACAAGGTCGCTCGCTTGGTACTCGAATAGGTTCACCTAAGAGATCTCATCGTTAGGCGCAATATTCGTTGCGTGTAACCCTTTAGGACCTTGTTGCAATTCGAATGTTACATCTTGACCAGCTTTAAGTGTTTTATAACCGTCCATTACAATCGTTGAGTAATGAGCGAATATATCAGTCTCGCTGCCGTCTTCTACGATAAAACCAAAACCTTTGGCATTGTTGAACCATTTGACTTTTCCACAAGCCATACTTCTACATCCTTCTATAAGTTGACTAATTTAGTTATTCTAAACCGTGTAATTTGCTAGACTGACTAATGATTAATCAATCTATCTTTGACTGTAGTTTATTTGGCCAATCAGTCAAGTGTTTTGGGCTATTTTTTAACAATTTATTTATTTTTTTATTCAAGTTTGCTTGAGTTCTAAAGACAAGACTATATTTATTATGAGTGGTATGAAAGATTCTGGTGTTATTGATACAGTTCGCGATAGTGAAAAGCAAAAATTGCAGCCGCCGCGAAAATATAAAGTCATTTTAAACAATGATGATTACACGCCTATGGACTTTGTGATAGAAGTACTTATGACGTTTTTTAATATGGATAGCGATAGAGCAACAGATGTGATGCTTCAAGTTCATCATAACGGTAAAGCAATATGCGGTGTTTACAGTGCCGATGTAGCCCATACCAAAGCTGAGCAAGTTAATCGTTACGCACGAGATAACGAGCATCCACTGCTTTGTAGTTGTGAGCAGGAATAAATACCAAGGTAGGGTGAACCGATTAACCCGTCACAACGGTATATAAAATATTATCTCAGTAAGGGGTTGCCAATGCTAAACAAAGACTTAGAACTAACTCTGAATGCGGCGTTTCGCGAAGCGAGAACGCGTCGGCATGAATTTATGACCGTCGAGCATCTTTTACTTGCGCTGCTCGATAACCCTTCTGCTGGAGAAGCGCTAAACGCCTGTGGTGTTGATATGGGCGCATTAAAAGTTGAATTATCAGAATTCATTGATGAAACCACGCCTGTGATTCCTGATCTTGAAGAAGACAGAGAAACACAGCCAACATTAGGTTTTCAGCGAGTATTACAGCGCGCTGTATTTCATGTGCAATCATCAGGCAAAAATGAAGTTACTGGCGTGAATGTGCTGGTTGCTATTTTTTCTGAGCAAGAAAGCCAAGCGGTTTATTTACTGAAAAAAGCCGACATTAACCGTTTGGATATTGTGAATTTCATTTCGCATGGTATTTCTAAAACTGATGACGATCTTGGTGGTGAAGACCATGATGATATCCATGAAGAAGTGCAAGAAGTGCAGGGTGAAGAGCCAACAAAACTCGAAAACTTTACAACGAACCTTAACCAACAAGCTATCGACGGGAACATCGACCCATTGGTAGGCCGCGATAACGAAGTTGAAAGAACGGTTCAGGTATTATGCCGTCGTAAGAAAAATAACCCACTACTGGTTGGTGAAGCTGGGGTTGGTAAAACAGCGATTGCCGAAGGCCTTGCTTATCGCATTGTCAATAAAGAAGTGCCAGAAGTTATCGCTGACGCGGTGGTTTATTCACTTGATATGGGGGCGTTGCTTGCCGGTACTAAATACCGAGGTGATTTTGAAAAACGTTTCAAATCACTATTGAAAGAGCTACAAGCAAAGCCTGGCTCAATTTTATTCATTGATGAAATCCACACTATCATTGGTGCAGGTGCTGCATCGGGTGGGGTAATGGATGCATCAAACCTGATTAAACCGCTGCTTTCAAGCGGTAAGCTTCGCTGTATGGGTTCTACAACCTATAACGAGTTTAAAAATATCTTTGAAAAAGACCGTGCTTTAGTACGTCGTTTTCAAAAGATTGATGTGCTTGAACCAAGCGTGGCTGATACTACAAAAATTCTTAACGGCTTAAAAGAACGTTACGAAGAGCATCATGGTATTCGTTACACGCAAAAAGCGCTTAAAGCGGCTGCTGAGTTAAGTGCAAAGTACATTAATGAGCGTCATTTACCCGATAAGGCAATTGATGTCATCGATGAAGCTGGTGCAAATCAACGTTTGCAACCAGCATCAAAACGTAAAAAAACCATTGGTGTGGCAGATATTGAGCTGATTGTATCTAAAATGGCTCGTATTCCGCAGCAAAGTGTTTCGTCAAGTGATAAAGAAACGCTGAAAAATCTTGATCGCAACTTAAAGATGCTGGTGTTTGGTCAAGACCAATCTATCGATGCACTGACATCTGCTATTCGCCTATCTCGTTCTGGTCTTGCCAATGAAGATAAACCGATTGGCTCGTTCTTGTTTGCTGGCCCAACAGGGGTTGGTAAAACAGAGGTTACTAAGCAGCTTGCTAAGTGCATGGGCGTTGAGTTTATACGGTTTGATATGTCTGAGTATGTTGAGCGTCATGCGGTGAGCCGTTTGATTGGTGCGCCTCCTGGCTATGTAGGTTTTGAACAAGGCGGCCTACTGACAGAAGCAGTGATTAAAAACCCGCATGCGGTTGTGCTTTTGGATGAAATTGAGAAAGCTCATTCCGATATTTACAACATTCTACTGCAGGTTATGGATCATGGCACATTAACCGATAACAATGGCCGTAAAGCAGACTTCAGAAATGTTGTACTGGTTATGACAACCAATGCTGGTGTGCAAGAGACTGTTCGTAAATCAATCGGGTTTACTGAGCAAGATCATTCTCATGATGCGATGAGTGAAATTAACAAGGTATTTTCGCCTGAGTTTAGAAACCGTTTAGATAATATCATTTGGTTTAACCACCTTGAGAAAGAGGTTATCTTGCAAGTGGTTGATAAATTCATTGTTGAATTACAAGCGCAACTTGATAAGAAGTCAGTTAATCTTGAGCTTACCTCTAAAGCTAGAGAGTGGTTGGCAGATAAAGGCTACGATAAGGCAATGGGGGCACGTCCGATGGCACGTGTTATCCAAGATGAGCTTAAAAAGCCACTGGCAAATGCAATCTTATTTGGTGAATTAGCCGATGGTGGTTCGGTTAAGGTCTCGGTGAAGGATAAAAAGATTCACTTTGACTTTGAGACTAGCCTAGAAACAGCTTAAGTTGATTCTTAGCTGAAAACAAAAAGCCCAGCAATTGCTGGGCTTTTTGTTTATTAAATGGAATTAAAACTAAGTTAGTTTTAACACCATTTAACAAACGCTTTTAGCTCTTTGTAATAAACACACCTGCTCACTCAAAGCAGCAAAAAGCTAAATTTCTCGTTATCGCACTAACTTAGCGAGCACGGAATACGATGCGACCTTTCGATAAATCGTAAGGAGTCATTTCTACGGTTACTTTGTCGCCAGTTAAAATGCGGATGTAGTTTTTGCGCATTTTACCAGAGATATGAGCCACAACTACGTGACCGTTTTCTAGCTCAACTCGGAACATTGTATTTGGTAAAGTATCAAGGACCGTACCTTGCATTTCGATTACGTCTTCTTTCGCCATGTTTAGCGTAACACCTCTTTAATAGTTAAACGCTGCAGATTTTGCCGAAAATACGGCAATAAGTAAAGCTACAGGGCTCAAATTTGTCAATTAAATCGCCAACCACTGATCGCCAATATGCTTTTGTGCCGGCAAAAATTGAGTTTTATATTTCATTTTGTTGCATTCATCGATTTGATAACCCAAATAGACAAATTCTTTTGCTTGTTGTTTTGCAAACTCAATTTGTTCCATGATCATAATACTGCCGATACTGTATTGTTCATAATCTGGGTCAAAAAAAGTATAAATAGCTGAAAGTGAATTCTTCATACAATCGGTAACCGCGACTGCGACTAACCGATCCTCATCACGCAACTCAATAAAAGTCACAGGAAGCCATTTGCAAAATAAAAAGCTCGCGTATTGATTTTGCTCGGGAGGATACATAGAGCCATCTTGGTGTCTTTGCGTGATGTACTTACTGTACAGTGGGTAATACTCAGCACGTTCATGATCACTATAGCTAACAGTAAAGCGCTTTTTGGCTTTATTCATTTTACGCTTTTGCGATTTTGAAGGAGTAAATTGCTGTGCAAGCACCCGCACTGAGTTACAAGCATTACAACTTGGGCAGTGGGGACGATAAATCTGATCACCACTTCGCCTAAACCCTAAAGCAAGTAGTTCCTCAAACCTATCAGGGCCATAACAACTTGGATCAAGAATAACCAATAGTTGTTCTTGGCGATTTGGTAAATAACTACAATCAAATTGTTGGCTTAAACCTAGTCTTGCGGGTAAATGCTCAGTCATAAATATCAATCAACTCTTGCGGTTGCCACATACTTGCTGTGGGGATGTAGCTATGGGCTAATTTAAGTCTAGTTAAAAATTCTCTACGTGGAATAACTTTTGCGCCTAAAGTGATCAAATAGGGGTTTTCTAATTGACAATCGATAAAATGGGCGTGGTGTTTTTTTAGCCAGTTAACTAATGCCCACATCGCAAGTTTAGAACCATTGCTGATGGTATGAAACATGGATTCACCACAAAATATACCGTTTTGCATGATGCCATACAAACCAGCAACTAGTTCGTTTTCTTGCCATATTTCTACACTGTGAGCAATATTTTGATGATGTGCTTCGATATAAGCATGCATCATTTGCTCAGTGATCCAGGTACCTTCAGCGTCGAGTCGTTGCTCACGGCAAGCATTGATAACGTGCGAAAAAGCGTGATTAACAGTGACTCGAACCGGAGCACGTTTTAAGTGCTTTTTTAAACTACGACTGACATGAAATTCATTTAACTCAATAATACCGCGCATGCTAGGTGACCACCACATAATTGGTTCGTAATCACTAAACCATGGGAAAATACCATTTTTATAAGCATGTTTAATGCGGTTAACTGATAAATCACCACCAATAGCTAATAAACCATCAGGCTCATCGAGGGCATATTCAGGATTTGGGAAATCTACACTCTCGGGTGAGAGCTGATAAAGTTGCTTGATCATATCAGCATTATCGTTGTTATTTATTATGATTCTAGCAAAATTTTAGCCATAAAAAAGGGGCTGTTTTTCGACAACCCCTTACAAAGCTAGTATTTAGCAATAGATTATAGATTATCTAAAAAGCGCTCAGCATCTAGGGCAGCCATACAACCTGTACCTGCTGATGTGATTGCTTGACGATAAATGTGATCACACACGTCACCTGCAGCGAATACACCTGGTACGCTTGTTTGTGTCGCATTACCGTTTAAGCCTGATTCAACTACTAAGTAGCCATCTTTCATTTCTAGCTGACCTTCGAACATGTCAGTGTTTGGCTTATGGCCAATTGCGATGAATACACCTGCAAGGTCAAGGTTTTCAGTCTCTTCTGAGTCAGTTGCTTTAATGCGGATGCCAGTAACACCCATTTCATCACCAAGAACTTCATCTAAAGTACGATTGTAATGTAAAACAACATTACCGTTTGCCGCTTTTTCATTTAAACGATCAGCCAGAATCTTCTCGCTACGGAAGCTATCGCGACGGTGGATCACGTGTACTTCGTCGGCGATGTTAGATAAGTAAAGAGCTTCTTCAACTGCCGTATTACCACCACCAACAACAGCAACTTTTTGACCGCGATAGAAGAAACCATCACAGGTTGCACAAGCAGAGACACCACGACCTTGGAAGTTTGTTTCAGATTCTAAACCTAAGTACTTAGCAGACGCACCTGTTGCAATGATTAATGCATCACAAGTATATGTACCTGAATCACCTGTTAAAGTGAAAGGGCGCTTAGTTACATCAACTTTGTTAATGTGATCGAAGATAATTTCAGTTTCGAAACGTTCAGCGTGCTCTTTCATACGTTCCATTAATGCAGGGCCAGTTAAGCCATGCGCATCACCAGGCCAGTTTTCAACTTCGGTCGTTGTTGTTAATTGACCACCTTGTTGAATTCCTGTGATTAGAACAGGGTTAAGGTTGGCACGTGCTGCGTATACCGCCGCCGTGTAGCCCGCAGGTCCAGAACCCAAAATTAATAGTTTACAGTGTTTAGCGTCACTCATGGTTTTTCCTAAAAACGTTTCAATACGATGTCTATGCGACCGATTCTAAGAAAAACAAGGCGGATGTAAACAAAAGGCTCGATTATTTTTTTTGGTAAATCGCAAAGCTGTCAAATAATCCTTACTCATTATGATTTAAGCTGCTCTTTTTGCTTGTTAAATGAACTATTTCTTAATTGTTATGCCTTCAAAGTACGTTTATTCATGACCAAGCAATATTTTTTTGGTATGTTTTAGCTAATTTTGATATTAGCTTTAGTTATGAGCTAAATAAATGAACAGGCAATTATGGTATTTTGGCAGGAAAAGCCCGCATTCGGGCTGACTACGGAAGACTTACAGGTCTTAACCAATGCAAAAGAGTATCGCATTGAACTATTGCGTTTAATTCGTTCAGCGACAAAAAGAATTTATATAACTGCTTTGTATCTTCAAGATGATGAAGCAGGTCGAGAAATTTTAACGGCATTACACGAAGCCTCATTAGCTAATCCAGATTTAGAGGTAAAAGTACTGGTTGATTTTCATCGCGCTCAGCGAGGTTTAATTGGCGCTGCAAAATCTGATGGCAATGCCAGTATGTATTGTGACTTTCAGGAAAAATACCAGTCTAATGTAAAGGTTTATGGTGTTCCTGTTAAAGCGAAAGAGCTTTTTGGTGTGTTACATTTAAAAGGCTTTGTGATTGACGATACTTTATTGTACAGCGGTGCAAGTCTTAACAATGTCTATTTGCAGCAGGACGATCGTTATCGTTTAGATCGCTACTTTTTAGTGCATCAAGCTGGTTTGTGTAACTCAGTGGTAGAGTTTATTGAATCACACTTATTAAGTTCTGAGGCTGTTCCTCGTATTGATAAGCGACCTCTAGTTAACTTCAACGATATTAAAAATGCGCAAAAGCAGTTAATGCGTGATCTTAAATCAGCAAGTTATGAAAGTGCAGCAGAGGCGAGTGCGGGTGAATTAGGGGTTCGTCTTTTCTTAGGCTTAGGCCGTCGTAGTAATAAACTAAATCGTTTGATTAAGTCATTATTTGATACCACGGAAGAAGAATTAGTACTTTATACGCCTTACTTTAATTTCCCAGCACCATTAATGCGCTCTTTACGTCGATTACTAAAACAAGGTAAGCAAGTAACAATTGTGGTAGGTGATAAAACTGCGAACGATTTTTATCTGCCTCCTAGTGAGCCGTTTAGTAAGATTGGTGCACTCCCTTATTTATATGAAACAATCCTACTTAAATTTTTAAAGTCTCAGAAGCGTCATATAGTAAATGGCAATTTAAATGTTTATCTTTGGAAGCATGAAAGCAACTCTTTCCATTTAAAAGGAATTTGTTCAGATAAGCGTTTACATTTGCTTAGTGGGCATAATTTGAATCCACGAGCATGGGGTTTAGATATCGAAAACGGGATTTTAATTGACGATCCGAAGCAAAATATTCTTGAGCAAATAGAAAACGAAAAACACGCTATTTTGCAGCACTGTCGTCGTTTAAATGGCCCGCAAGACTTAGAGACAATGGATGATTATCCTGCGCCTGTTAAGAAACTTTTGGGTCAGGCAAAGCGTGTAAAAGTAGATTTTATTATCAAACGCTTTATTTAGTGGGCTTAAAGATTAAAAAAAGCAGCGAGAGCTGCTTTTTTTGTGTTTAGCTATTAGCTTTACTTCTGTTGAGCATCTAAAGATTGGCCGTTCACCTCTTTAGAATCGTCGCTCATCAAGTATAAATAAGTTGGCATTAAATCTTCTGGCGTTGCTAATTTATCTCTATCTTCACCAGGGTATGCAGAAGCACGCATAGATGTGCGAGTTGCACCAGGGTTGATACAGTTCACGCGAATATTGGTTTTGCCCACTTCACAGGCCCAAGTTTGCATCATGCCTTCAACAGCAAATTTTGAGATTGCATATGCACCCCAATGCTCACGCCCTTTGCGACCAACACCAGAGGATGTAAAAATAACAGATGCACTTGGTGACTTTCGCAATAATGGAAACATAAATTTAGTGATCATGGCTTGCGCAGTCACATTCACTTTCATAATGTTTTCAAAGGTAGAAACACAGAAATGTTCAAGCGGCCCTAATGAACCCAAAATACCTGCATTGTTTAATAAACCATCTAACTTGCCAAACTGCATTTCTATAGTTGCGGCTAAATCGCGGTAGTTTTGTTTTGTTGCACCTTTTAAATCCATCGGCACGATAGCCGGCTGTGGGTAGCCTGCGTTCACGATTTCATCATAGACACATTCGAGTTTATTAGTTGTTTTACCAAGTAATATAACAGTGGCACCATGCTTGGCATAAGTTAATGCGGCTACGCGACCAATGCCATCACCCGCACCTGTTATTAGAATTACTTTGTCTTTTAGCGCATTCTCTGCGGCTTTATAAGTGTGCATAAAAGTACCATCAATTAGATTTTTTGCTATTTTAACATAGCAAAAAGCCAAGTTATCGAATTTATTGCAAATTAAGGTGGCGAAAATTGAAACTTTACGTTAACTTTAACTGGTCTAATGTCTTATTAATAATCTAATTACATTAATTTAACTTAGAATAAAGGTAGTAGAACAACTACGTTTAACTTTGAACACACAATAACAATAAGATTTGCGCGGAGCGAAATTATGAAAAAAATGCTACTCTCACTAGCCATTGCGTCAGTCATTACCGGCTGTGGTGGAGGAGAAACATTAGAAGATGTTAAAAATGACACCCCACCTGTCATCCCAACCGCGACCGTTAAATTTGACCCTGCAAATAGCGTTATCTCGGTACCTAATGACTTACTGATGAGTGGTACACTTGATGGCACTTTAAATATGCCGGGTGAATTAGACGACAACAATGTTAGTGTTGAACGCGCAGCCTATGCTGATCCTCAGCTTGCACTAGGTGCCCTTGATGGCTGGTCAACACAAACTCCGTTTAAAATCGATTTAGCATTCCCTGCGGGTATCTCACTTGATATGGCTTCTGCCGGTTCACCTGGTGCAGTTCGTATTTTTGAAGTAGTTATGGGCGCAAGTCAAACAGATGAAACCTGTTCGCAAGTACCTGCAGGCATTGCCTGTAAGTTGGTTTCTGAGCTTACCTTTGGTGTTGACTTCATTACACAAGGTTCTGGTGATGCGGTTGCTGTGATCCCACTTAAACCTTTTAAAGCGGGTAGCACCTACATAAACGTTTTAACAACGTCTTTAATGGACTCAGAAGGGCGTTCAATCGAACCATCTTCAACTTATGCACTTGTTAGTGAAGAAACACCGCTAATTACTGATTCACAAAAATCTCTGCAAGCGGTGATTAATAGCTACGAAAATGCAGTCACCTCAGGTGGCGCAATTACAAAAGATGAAATTATTTACTCTGCTGCGATGACAATGCAATCAGCAGGTCAAGTACTAGGTACTGTTAAGCAGCTTTTAGCAGCTAGCCTTTCGCAACCTGCCTTACCAACACCGATGGTTCAAATTCCTGAGCAACCTGTAATTACAGTTGAGCAAGTATTCGCATCACAAGGTATTACAGGTGTTTCACCAGTATTTGGTGGTGTGCAATATCAAAAGGGTAGCGTGATGTTACCTATGTATTTAGCAACGCCTACAGGCAAAACGGTTGATGATTTATCAGCAACTTATTGGCAAGGGCTATGCGACAGTGGTGTTGCTGTACTTGGCTATGCATCTACTGCAGGTGACTCATTCCCAACAGACCCAATCAGCGAAACTGATGGTTTATGTATGGCGTTAAGTGGTGGAAAACTGCGTGATTTAGGTTTAGATCAAACTAAACACTTAACCAAATACAACACAATTCCAAAAACACAAAGCATTGCTAACGTTCCAGTACAAGTTACTAAACCAATTTTACCTGTGATCAACGCAATACGTGGTCAGTTAGGGTTGGATCCTCTGGTAATGCCTGAAGGTGGTTGGCCAGTAGTGATTCTGCAGCACGGTATTACTTCTAAAAAAGAAGATATGCTAGCAATTACAGCACAATTAACAATGCAAGGCTTTGCAACGGCCGCAATCGACCACCCAATGCATGGTGAGCGTGGTGTAGATGTAGACGGCGATGGTACTGATGACTTTAATGCTTCTACAGGTTCAGTTTTAAGCTACATGAACTTACAGTCATTATTAGTTGCGCGTGATAGCTTACGTCAATCAGTTGCTGATTTACTGGGGTTACGTTTAGGTCTTAACTTTACTGGTGCTGCTGATTTAAATGCCCAAGATGTTTCATTCTTAGGCCATTCATTGGGCTCTGTAGTTGCTCCAGCATTTGTTGCTGTGACTAATGCACCGCTAGCTGAGCAAGTTGATCCAATGTTCAATGTGAAGAGTGTTGCACTTGCCAGTGGTGGTGGTGGTATCGCTAGTTTCTTAATTGAGTCAAATACATTTGGTCCTTTTGTGCAAGGCTCTGTTTTACTTGCAGCAGGCACAGCTGAATCTGCAGAGTTTGGTGCTTATGCACAAAATGAAGCGCTGTCTAACTGTGGTTCACTTGCTTCTAACCAAACAGCTTTTGTTACATGTGCTTATAAAGAGTATATTGGTTCGCTAACTATGGCTGGTGAAACTGTAAAACTTGCTAATATTCAAAGCATAATTACTCAGTTTGCTTTTGCTGCACAAACGGCGCTTGATAGTGGTGATCCTTCAAACTACGCCGCATCAGTTGCAGCGCTTGGCACACCAGTCTACATGAGTGTTGTCGTGGGCGACGGTGAAAATAACAATGCTGATATGGTTATCCCACCAATGGTGGCGAGTAATCCAATTGCTGGTAGTTTACCTCTTGCCAACTTAATGGGCTTATCAACGGTTGCTGAGACACAAGGTCCAACTGCTGATGCGATGAGCTATGTGGTTAAATTCACTAAAGGTCATCACAGCTCAGTGTTAACGCCTGTAGCTACTGCTGATTCAGGTGCTACAGCGCAAGAAAGTGCAGCTGCTACAGCTGAGATGCAACTGCAAATTGCGACTTTCTTAGCAAGCCGTGGTCAGTATCTTCAGGTTACAAACTCAGATGTTGTCACTGAATAACTGAAACCTATTAATTAAGTAATAACCAATTAAGTAAAAAGCCACATCATGTGGCTTTTTTTTGCTTTAAAGCATGGTAAATTGTGGCGAATAATTAATAAGTGGAGAGTTTGATTGGAATTTTTATATGAGTACGGGTTATTTCTCGCAAAAACCCTCACATTTGTCATCGCTATTGCTGTCATTGTTGCCATTATCATGGGAGCTGCAGTAAAACCTAAAGCGAAGAAGGGCGAGATAACCATTGATGATTTAAGTGAACAGCTTGATGATTTAAAACAAAGCTTTATCGAAAACACACTTTCAAAGAAAGAGTTAAAAGCTCACCAGAAACAACAAAAAGCAGCCGCAAAAAAACAACACAGTGAAGACCCTAAGTCACGTCTATATGTAATTGACTTTAATGGCAGTGTAGATGCGCACGAAGTAGAAAGCTTACGTGAAGAGATCACAGCTATTTTAACTATTGCAGATAAAGAAAAAGATCGTGTTCTTGTTCGTTTAGAAAGTGGCGGAGGTGTAGTGCATGGTTACGGACTTGCTGCGTCTCAGCTACAACGCTTACGTAATGCAGGTGTGCATTTGACTGTAGCCATTGATAAAGTAGCGGCGAGTGGTGGCTATATGATGGCATGTGTTGCTGATGAAATCGTAGCTGCACCATTTGCAATTGTTGGCTCGATTGGGGTTATTGCGCAAATTCCTAATTTTAATAAAATTTTGAAAAAGAATGATGTGGACTTTGAGCAAATTACTGCAGGTGAATACAAGCGAACATTAACCTTGTTTGGTGAAAATACAGACAAAGGTCGTGAAAAATTCAAACAGGAAATAGAAGAAACGCATGGCTTATTCAAAACATTTGTTAGTGAACAACGCCCTTCACTTGATATAGATATGGTCGCAACAGGTGAGCACTGGTTTGCTACACAAGCCTTTGATAAAGGCTTAGTTGATAAAATTGACACAAGCGATGATATTTTATTGAGCCAAGCAAAAGAGCGTCAAATCTTCAAAGTGAAATACCGTATTAAGAAGAATTTGAGTGATAAATTAGCGGTGGGCTTAAGCTCTGGTTTGAGTAAAGCAGGTGTGAGTTTAATGTCGCGCTTTAAAGGCTTAAACCCTTAAACTTCAGTTTTAAACAGTATATAGGCAATAAAAAACCCGCTATTTAAGCGGGTTTTTTATGAGTCGTTCATAAGTAAATTATTACTTAATAGACTTATGATAGTCTTCTAAATCTTTAGCGGCATTTGGATCGTTAAATACGTCCTCATCAAATTCACCTTCAGATTTTGCAACCACACAGGTCACCATACAATCACCTGTTACGTTTACAGCGGTACGAGTCATATCAAGTAAACGGTCAACACCAATGATAATAGCAATACCCTCTACAGGTAAGCCTACTTGGTTTAACACCATCGCTAACATGATAAGGCCAACACCTGGCACACCGGCAGTACCGACAGATGCTAGTGTCGCGGTCAAGATAACCATTAAATAATCAGAAATTGTTAAATCAACTGAAAAGACCTGTGCAATGAACACGGTAGCAACACCTTGCATAATTGCTGTGCCGTCCATGTTAATAGTTGCGCCTAAAGGTACCGTAAATGAAGCAACTGAGTTGTGAGCACCAAGTTTTTTGCTAGCAGTTTCAAGGGTAATAGGCATTGTTGCACTTGAACTTGAAGTACTAAACGCAAACAAACAGGCGTTTTTCATTTTCTTTAAAAACGTCACTGGATTTAAACCAGTTAATACTTTTAATAAGATACTATAGTTTACAAAGCCATGAATTAAGAGCGCGAAGACCACCACGCCAAAGTATAAGGCAAGGCTTGTGATGAGTTTAAAGTCTATAGTTGTGAATAACTTAGCCATTAAAAAGAATACACCGTAAGGGGCGATATTCATCAGTAGGGTAACAAGTTTTAAAATAACGGTGTTTAAGTCTTCGAACACGGTTGCAACACGTTTACCTGCTTTACCGCTTAAAGCCATCGCCACACCAAATAACAAAGCAAACACAATAACTTGCAGCATATTGCCATTTGCCATTGCATCAATTGGGTTGGTAGGAAACATTCCAATAATGACTTGTGCAAGGGTAGGTGCTTCTTTAGCACTGTAGGTCGCATCTGATGGTAGGTTAATACCTTCACCAGGATTAACTAATAGCGCTAGTGTTATAGCAACGGTGATCGCTATTGCTGTTGTTACTAGATAGAGTAAGATTGATTTTCCACCTAATCGACCTAGTTTTTTAGGGTCACTTAAGCTACATGTACCACACACCAGCGATACAAAAACCAATGGAACAACCAGCATCTTTAAACTTGCGATGAATATTTGCCCACCTACATGGAAGATACCATCCACAAAAAATGCTTTAATTGGTAAAGAGAATAATCCTAGTGGAATTAGGAAATCGTCTTCACCCGCTAAAATCGCTTGAAAGATAAAACCAACAAGCACACCCAGTACCATACCTACCATGATACGAGACGTAAGGCTTAAAGATCGTACTTTTGACATATACCTAGTCTATATTTTTATAAATTTCGCCATAGCCTACCAGCCTGAAGATTTTTATACAGGAAAATTCGACAAATATTTTAAATTAATTCGCTGTAAATCTGATAAAAAAATTATGATATTCGTTCAATTTTTAGGTTAATATTAGGTAAATATATAAATAAATTTAAAATAGCTAACTAGGGAGAGGTCAATGCCTTTATTGCGATGGCTAAGTATTATAGTTTTCAGCTCATTGTTAGTTGCCTGTGGCGGCGGTGGGTCGTTAGAGAACGATAGCGGTTCACTTGATGGAGGGGATGGTGGTACGACTGATACCCCAAGTTACTCTGTATCTGTGAAAGGTTATACAGCGGGCACAAATGAAGAGTCGAGTTCTGTAACGGTCGAATCACCATTAACTATTTCAGCAACTCTGACCAATCAGGGGGTTGCTGTATCTGGTGAAGTGATAACTTTTAGTCTTGATGGTAGTATTGGCTTGATAACACCTGCTTCTGGTACGAGCTTGACCGATTCAAATGGTGTTGCATCAATTACTGTCACTGCAGGTGATACGGCAGGAGCTGGTATCATTACTGCATCCTACATAGTTGGTGAAGAGACTTTTAGTGATACTTTTGGTTTCACATCCGATGGTTCACAAACGGGTGATAGCAGTGGCACAGTTTCATTAGGGCTTTCGATTGTTGACAGTTCTGGTTTACCTTTCTCTTCAGACAACCCGGTTAGTAAAAACAACAAAGGAACGGTTACAGCTACTTTACTTGATGAAAGCACTCCAATTGCTGGCCAATTGATTTCGTTTACTACAAACTTCACAGGTAAAATTACACCCGTACTAGGTACTGCGCTAACAGATGAAAATGGCCAAGCAAATGTCACTTTAAGTAGTGGCGATTCAAAAGGCGCTGGTCAAGTTATCGCAACATATACAGATGAAAATGATAACACCATTACGAAAACGGTAGGTTTTATATCAAATGGTGATGATGCTTCTTCTGATGCTGCCCAATACTCAGTGTCTGTTCTAATGCTAACAGGCTGCAACCCTTCGTGGGATCAAAATCGAAATAATGTGAAGCTTGATCCAACTTCGCAAGCTTCTGGCTGTACTATTACTAATTCAATTTCATCAACCGAGTTAGGTGATTTATTTGTAGAAGTAATAAATGACCAAGGCGGTGATGGTGTTGCTAACTCATTGGTTGATGTAACAACTGATCTTGGTTCTGTATTACCTTCTTCAGGTCGAGCTCTGACTGATAACTTTGGTGTTGCACTTTTAAAATTACAGCCAGGAAATACAGGCGGTGCTGGTACTATTTCGGTGTCATCGTTAGGTGAAAGTGCAGATCTTAACTTTGCTGTTGGTATCGCTGATCTAGTGTTAGAAGTTGATAATGGACTAAACACAGATAGTGAAGGCAATACAATTCCTTTGAAAGCGGGTGGTAGTACTATTATTGAAGTTACCCTTCGCGACGAGCAAGGTAATTTATTTACCACGCCTACAGAAGTAGAATTTAACTCTACGTGTGTTTCAAATAATGACTCGACAATTGATGCATCAGTACAATCGTCAGCAGGTATTGCAAGCTCAACATACCGTGCTAACGGCTGTTCAATCAATGATGTGGTTAATATTACAGTTGAAACGGGCGGCAAAAATTTTACGGCGTCTACTGTTATACCTGTTGAAGTATCGGCTGTTCAATCAATACAATTTCTTGATGTTTCGGAGCCAGTGATTGCGCTTCCACCTGGTGAAGGTGGTTTACCAACACAATCAGTCGTTCGTTTCAGATTACTTGATGCGGATGGTATTGTTTCTGCACAGCAACGTATTGATTTTAAATTGACGGACTCAGTAGGTTTAGCAAAATTAACGCAAAAAACTGCTAATACAGACAACAATGGTGTTGTACAAACAACAGTGACTTCAGGCATCGTTCCTGGGCCACTTGTCGTTAAAGCATGTTTTGTTTCTAAAGAAGATGTTGCTGCCTTGCCTGAAGGTGATGATTTATCTTGTTGGACAGATGAAGTTGAACTATGCGAAGCTGAACCAAGCAATGAAATTTGCCCAGCAGGGACACTTCACTTAGTACCTTTAACTGAGCAAATTAACGCAGTGTCATCTCAACTTGCTTTATACTCTGGTGTTACAGATCAAAACAGTTTTGACTTAAGCCCAGAAGTCTTAAATCCAAATGCATTAAATTATAATGGCGTCACTAATAACCTGACAGTTTATTTTGGTGACCAATTTAATCAATTCAATAGTGATGGTGTTGAATCAACCGTTTTAACTGAGTCAGGTGTTATAGGTTCACAAAGTAATGAAGCAGTATGTCGTACTACTGATGCATCATGTGTTGTTACATGGCGCTCTCAGGGTGAACGACCTTTCTATGACTACAAATGGGGTAATAGAATTGGTGAAATTGATGGTAATACTGCAACTACTGAAGGAATAAACCCTAAAACTGGTGAAGTAAACTGCGACCCTTATTTTGGTATTGCAGCCCCATGTATTGGCACCTTAGTTCGCGCTAAAAATGATCCAAATGGTGTAATTCGAGGTGGACGAACAAGCATACTTGCGGTAGCGAAAGGTCAAGAGAGCTACGAGGATGAGGAGTCATCAGATGGCGTTACTCGTCGAAACGGGTTATTTGATGTTGGTGAATATTATACGTTATATGATTTACCTGAAGCATTTAATGACCACAATGAAAATAATACCTTTGACAAAGCTAACTGTAGCGATGCAACCAGAGATTCTTACGATGCTGATTCAGACCCATGCTCGGAGAAAAATTCACGAGGCGGTCATAATGAAACATGGCGAGATCTTGATAATGATGGTGTATATGACGGCCCTGATGGTAAATATAACGGATTGTTATGTAGTGAAGCTGCCTTTAATGCTGGGCAATGTACGCGTGATTTAATTGAAGTTCGTAAGCAGATTGAAGTAGTTATGTCTGGTGATGAACCTTATGTACGATTCGCAGTATTAAAATCAAATGAAGTAGTGACTGCTCCTTACGAAGTAGTTGTGCCAGCTGATTGTAGTTCGACATTTGCAGGTGGCTTTGAAGAATCAGATAATGCAAGCTGGTGTGATGTTGAATCGATTGATTTGTCGAGTGTTACACGCCCTAACCCGAATTACGATGAGGATGATCCTGATTCAGGCCCAGAAGATATTGATATAGGTTTAACGGGTATCAATATCCAAATTTTCTACAGTGATGAATTTGGCAATCCGCTTCCTGCTGGTACAGAGGTAACAATTACTGCAGACAATGGTGATTTTTCTATACTGCAACATCAAGATATTATCGGAAGCACAAATAGAGACTCAACAATGTCTTCAAGTGTACGTATAGCTCGAGAGGTTGACGGTAACCAAGACGCAGATGGTGTGCTGACCATTACATTTAATTTCGAGAATCAATTTGGTACTACAAAAACAGTAAGTAAATCAATTGCTATACTTGATGATAAATAAATTTAAGCACAATTAAATTTAAAAAATGCCAACCAGAAGGTTGGCATTTTTGTTGCTGTTCTATATATTCCCCTTGAAATTACCGCAAAACACCACATTGACTAAATTAGCAACAAAAATTGTTTAATTATTCAGTCAATGAAGAAAAGTTTCGATTAAAAGCTTGTAACAATTGGTGTTTGTAGATATACCTATAAATATTCGTGCTCCAATGTTAAAAAATCATACTTATTTGTTTAATGTGATGGATATACATTTATAAGGGCAAAAAACTTTAAAACTTTCGGTCAGAAATAGGCAACTATGGGCAAATCACTAGTAATTGTAGAGTCTCCGGCAAAGGCAAAAACAATTAACAAATACTTAGGAAAGGATTTTATCGTCAAGTCCAGTGTTGGGCATGTGCGTGATCTTCCAACTTCAGGTTCAGGCAAAACGAAAACAGCGGCGACCAAAACGCCTGCTGAAGTTCGCAAAATGTCACCAGAAGAAAAAGCTGCCTATAAAAAGCAACGAGATTATAAGAATCTTGTTGCCCGCATGGGGATAGACCCTGAAAAAGGTTGGGAACCACATTACGAAATACTGCCAGGCAAAGAAAAAGTTGTTCAAGAATTAAAAAAGCTTGCTGAAAATGCCGATAAAATCTATCTCGCAACCGATTTGGATAGAGAAGGGGAAGCAATTGCATGGCACCTCGAACAGATTATTGGTGGCGAGCCTGAAAAGTATAAGCGAGTTGTTTTTAACGAAATTACTAAAAATGCAATTCAACAAGCATTCGAAACACCGGGTGAACTAAACACTGATATGGTTTACGCACAACAAGCGCGTCGTTTTCTTGACCGTGTAGTGGGCTTTATGGTGTCACCATTACTTTGGGCTAAAGTTGCTCGTGGTTTATCAGCCGGTCGTGTGCAATCTGTTGCTGTGCGTTTACTCGTTGAGCGTGAGCGTGAAATCAAAGCATTTATCCCTGAAGAGTTTTGGGATGTACACGCTGATGTTAAAAATAGTGAAGCTGCATTACGTTTAGAAGTTACAAAACACGCTGACAAAGCATTTAAGCCTGTTAATGAGGCGCAGGCAATGGCTGCGGTTACTGACCTAGAGAAAGCTCAGTACAAGGTTGTTAGCGTTGAAGAAAAGCCAAGCAAGAGTAAGCCTAGTGCACCATTCATTACCTCAACCATGCAACAGGCTGCTAGTACACGTTTAGGCTATGGTGTTAAAAAGACTATGATGCTGGCTCAACGCTTATATGAAGCGGGCCACATTACTTATATGCGTACCGACTCAACCAACTTATCAAAAGATGCGGTTGAAATGTGCCGTGATTACGTAACCGAGCAGTTTGGTGAAAAGTATTTACCAAAAGCACCGATCAGTTACAGCTCTAAAGGCAATGCACAAGAGGCGCACGAGGCGATACGTCCATCAAGTGTCGCGGTATTATCAGGTCATTTAGATGGTGTTGAAGCAGATGCGAAAAAGCTCTACGAATTAATTTGGCGTCAATTTGTAGCTTGTCAAATGGTACCTGCTGAATATGACCTAACAACTTTAACCGTAGGTGCGGGTGATTATCAGCTAAAAGCAAAAGGCCGTGTACTTCGCTTTGATGGTTGGACAAAAGTTCAGCCAGCTGTTCGTAAAAAGAATGAAGAAGATCAATCATTACCAGCAGTAAAAGAGGGGGATGTACTAACGCTTGTTGAGTTAGATCCTAAGCAACACTTTACTAAGCCACCTGCGCGCTTTAGTGAAGCAAGCTTAGTTAAAGAGCTTGAAAAGCGTGGTATTGGTCGCCCTTCAACTTATGCATCAATTATCTCAACGATTCAGGACCGTGGTTATGTGCGCGTTGAAAACCGCCGTTTCTTCGCTGAAAAAATGGGTGAGATAGTTACTGACCGCTTAGTGGAAAACTTTGAAGATCTGATGAACTTTGATTTTACCGCTAAAATGGAAGGTCGTCTGGATGATATCGCAGAAGGTGAGCGCGTTTGGACACAAGTACTAGACAAGTTTTACGCAGACTTTTCAACTCAGCTTGAAATTGCTTCAGGTGATGAAGAGCAAGGTGGTATGCGCCAAAATCAAATGGTTGAAACAGACATAGATTGTCCAACCTGTGGCCGTAAAATGGGGATTCGTACTGCGTCAACTGGTGTATTCTTAGGCTGTACAGGTTACAACCTGCCACCTAAAGAGCGTTGTACAACAACCATGAATTTGGTGCCTGGTGATGAAGCGATTGCCGCAGATGTTGAAGATGTTGAAACAGAATCACTAATGCAAATGAAGCGTTGCCCAATCTGTGAAACGGCAATGGATTCATACTTGATAGACGAAACACGTAAACTGCATGTCTGTGGTAATAACCCAGCCTGTAAGGGTTATATCGTTGAACAAGGTACCTTTAAAATTAAAGGCTACGATGGCCCAATTATCGAATGTGATAAATGTGGCTCAGATATGCAGTTAAAATCAGGCCGTTTTGGCAAGTATTTTGGCTGTAGTAATGAAGAGTGTAAGAATACGCGTAAATTACTCAAAAATGGTGAAGCTGCGCCACCGAAAGAAGATCCGGTTCATTTACCAGAACTAGAATGTGAAAAATCAGAAGCTTACTTTGTACTTCGTGATGGTGCTTCAGGTATTTTCTTGGCGGCGAATACTTTTCCTAAGTCTCGTGAAACTCGTGCACCTAAAGTTGAAGAGTTAAAACGTTTTAGAGATCGTATTTCTGAGAAGTTTTATTATTTAGCTGATGCGCCTACGCAAGACCCATATGGCAACCCTGCAATTGTTCGTTATAGCCGTAAAAATAAAGAACAATATGTGATGAGTGAAGTCGATGGTAAAGCGACAGGTTGGACTGCTCACTACCAAAATGGCAAGTGGGTTGAAGAAAGTAAAAAGAAAGCGCCTGCAAAAAAGAAAACATCGACAAAAGCTAAGGAATAATTCCTTAGCTTTTCAAGACAATAAAAAACCGGAGCGCACGTCTTTGTGTCATTCCGGTTTTTTTATATCTGGTTTAACGACAAATTAAATTTGTACGTCTTTTACTTTCTTAAAGCCTTCAGCTTCAAGCTCATCGTTCACACATTTTAGTACGTATGGCTTTAATTCTTCGTTGCTGATGTCATCATCTTTAGCCCAGTTTAAACACATCTCAGTGTATTCTTTGATCATTTCAGCTGATGCTTCAGGTGCTTCGTTAGCGATTGCGTTAGACGCTGACACGCTTAATACAGGTGCCAAAATTAGTGCTAGCAATGCTTTGTTCATTTAATTATTCCTAATCAACATAATTAATAATTACTGGCTTAAAGTGCTCAGTAAAGGTGCGCAAAGGGCATACCGCTTTGCTTAAGTGAATTTATAAACGAAATCTGTAAAAAAGATAACGAAATATTTTTATCGTAAAGATAAACAAAAAATAGTCACAGTAGTGCGCTGCAAATATAGAAATTACTAATAAAAACCGCGTATTATCAAACTAATATTTATGAGAGTGATTTTAGAAATGTCAGAACAGATTAATCAAACTAAAAACAAAAAAGTGCCTTCTACATTAGAGAGAGTCGTCGAAAAATTTATTTTTCGTTCTCGATGGCTGTTAGCGCCATTTTTTATAGGTTTATTAGTCGCTGTAGTCTTATTGTTGTTAAAGTTTTTCAAATATCTTTACAGCATGGCCTTAAATACGTTTTCGGCAACTAATCAAGAGTTATTGGTGGGAATATTAACTTTGGTTGATACCGCGCTTTTAGCTGGGCTTTTGCTTATCATTATTTTTAGTGGTTACGAAAACTTTGTTTCAAAGTTGAATATAGACAATCACGAAGACAGACCTGTATGGATGGGAAAGGTTGGTTTTTCAGGGCTTAAGATGAAATTAATAAGCGCCATTGTCGCTATCTCTGCTGTAGAGCTTTTAAAGGTATTTATCAGCTCAAACAACCATTCAACGGATGAGTTACTTTGGAAGGTGTTAATTCATGTGACGTTTGTGGTGTCGGGAGTGTTATTTGCACTTACTGACTACATTAATAGTAAAACCATGAATCACTAATCGTGTTATTAGTAATAAAAAAGCCCTGCATTGCAGGGCTTGGTGTTTAACAACTGATAATTAATTCAGGGTTGCATAAAAGCAACCGAACCCGGGCAGAGTAACTGTATTATTGTTTAACTCAGCTGTGTGATGCGATAGCTCCGTATGCAGTGAAGACACTGTATCAGAGATTGTTAACTCGCTACTTTGTGCGCCTAGGTTGAATGCACACAGCATTTTGACGCCTTCAAAGGTTCTATAAAAAGCAAGTACAGGCTCTTGAGTGTTTAAAAACTCAATGTCGCCTTCTAACAGAACATTTTTATCTTTACGCCATGCCATAAATTCACGGTAGGCATTCAAAATCGAATTTTTGTCTTGATCTTGCGCATTAACAGCAACGGCTTTGTGAGCATTGCCCACAGGTAGCCATGGTTTAGCTGTTGAGAAGCCCGCCTGTTCAGCATCGCTTGCGTCCCATGGCATTGGAGTACGGCATCCATCACGGCCTTTAAAGTTTGGCCAGAAAGTAATGCCGTATGGGTCTTGTAAGTCTTCAAAAGCGACTTCAGCTTCACCTAAACCAAGCTCTTCACCTTGATACATACATACGCTGCCGCGTAATGAAGCAAGCAGGGCGGTCAGCATTTTACATTGCTGCGGATTGATCGTGTTATCTTTACTCCAGCGACTAGCAACACGTTCAACATCGTGGTTACTAAATGCCCAACATGGCCAGCCTTCAGTCATACGCTCTTCTAATGTACTCACGGTATTACGAATATATTCTGCACTGTAATCATTAGTAAGTAATTCAAAGCTATAACCCATGTGGAGTTTATCACCACCTGATGTGTACTCAGCCATAGTAGCTAATGAGTCTTCTGATGAGATTTCACCTAAAGCAACCGTGCCAGGGTATTTATTTAATAGGGCACGAATGTCCTGCATAAAGCTTAAGTTTTCTGGTTGCGTATTATTGTAGTAGTGATACTGGAACGCATACGGGTTATCTTCGCTAAAGCCACGACCCTGACGCTTTTCAGGCGGCTTAGCAGGATTGTCACGTAATTGTGCATCGTGATAACAGAAATTGATCGCATCTAAGCGGAAACCATCAACACCTTTTTTAAGCCAAAACTCCACATTATCTAATACGGCTTTGCGAACTTCAGGATTATGGAAGTTTAAATCAGGCTGTTCTGCAAAGAAGTTATGCAAGTAATATTGACCACGACGCGGTTCCCATTGCCATGCTGGACCACCAAATATAGATAACCAGTTATTTGGTTGTGTGCCATCCGGCTTCGCATCTGCCCAAACGTACCAGTCAGCTTTATCGTTGGTTTTATCTTCACGACTATCGAGGAACCACTGATGTTGATCTGAGGTATGGCTCAATACCTGATCAATAATAATTTTAATATCACGTTGGTGAGCTTGTGCAATTAAATCATCAAAATCAGCAAGGTTACCAAAAATAGGGTCGATATCACGATAATCACTTATGTCATAACCAAAATCTTTCATTGGTGATTTAAAGAAAGGTGAAATCCAAATAGCATCAACACCCAAGCTCTTAATATAATCGATGCGATCAATGATACCTTTGATATCACCAATGCCATCGCCATTGGTGTCTTGGAAACTGCGCGGATAAACTTGATAGATAACCGCACCTTTATACCACTGCTTTTGAGCCATGTTTTTCTCCATCGTGACACTCAGTGTTTGTAAACTGTTGGGCAACTAACCAGATGTTGCCGGAATGTCAAAAGCATACGTGAAGGCTGGGATAGTGTAAAAACTCTGCATACGTATGCACGCTAAATTCATATTTTAATTACTGAAAAAATATCCGTCGTTGCACCAGTTCAATTGGCTATTTCATCTATGAAAAAATTTACCAATTGGCTTTGCTTGTTATTTGTAAAAACAATAAACCCCAGCTTGGTGCATAAAACAGTTGCTTCTGGCCAAAGTAGTGCAAATAAAATTTGGTAAGACCAATTTCCAGTTTGTCGAACTTTTTCTGTTTATTAACATTACTTCTTTTGCTAACACCCTGTTGAGGAGGCTTTTGTGTTTCTACTGGAGAGTTAAGGTTCAAAATTATGGCGAAAATGTTTCATTCTTATTAAATTGTGCTGGTATCATACTAAAGTTAACAATTACAATGGGTTAAGTCTTAATTGTGTAAATGTATTGTTAATTTTTAAGTGGTTGAACTACGCTGAATACGTATGCATAAATTTGTTAAGGAAATAATCTCGGCGTTAATATTCATTCCGACAACAAAATCAGTCAACGACTTCAGCTATTAGATAATAAATATCTGCATCGCGTTGGCATTACAATTTGGGTAATGGGAAAAGCATCATGTCTATGTTCAAACCAAGTATATTAACTCTGGCTTTAACAGCCGCAGGTTTAAATAGCTTTGTAGCGTATGCTGCAGAAGAAGACCAAAAAGCAAAAAACGATAACGTTGAAGTTATCGAAGTAAAAGGTTTTCGTGGCAGTGTTGTAGAATCTATTAATACTAAACGCTTCACTCCTGAAGTTGTTGAGTCAATCTCAGCAGAAGATATCGGTAAGCTACCAGATTCATCAATTGCAGAATCAATTGCACGCCTTCCTGGTTTAACTGCTCAACGTCTAGATGGTCGAGCTAGCCGCGTAAGTGTTCGTGGTTTCAGTGAAAACGAAAGTGCTACTACTTTTAATGGCCGTGAGCAAGTATCAATCGGTGACAACCGTGGCGTAGAATTTGACCTTTACCCATCAGAAATTATGAGTGGCGTAACGGTATATAAAACACCAAGCGCTAGTCTTGATGCAGAAGGTATTGCTGGCGTAATCGACATGCAAACTGTTAAACCTTTAAGCAAAGGTGAGCAAGTTATCATGTTCAATGGCCAATATGAGCAAACTGGTTTTGATAAATTAAACCCAGACGGTGACGATAAAGGTTTCCGCGGTACTGTTTCATACATTGATCAGTTTGCAGATGACACAATTGGTGTTGCATTTGCTTACAATACAATGAGCTCACCTAACCAAGAAAAACGTTGGAATTCATGGGGCTACCCTGAGTTTACCGGTGGAGACGGTAACACGTATTCAATTTTAGGTGGTGCTAAACCATTCGTACGTTCATCGACTCTTGAGCGTGACACAGCGATGCTTGTTATTGAAGCTGCGCCGACAGACCGTCTTAACATGACATTCGATGCCTTATACGTTGATTTTTCGGATGAAAAAATCTTACGTGGTATTGAAGTGCCATTTGCTTGGGGCCAAGGTTCTATCGACCCAAGCTCAGCTGTAATTGATGCTGACTCTGGTTTTATCACAAGTGCAGTAACTGAAGGTCAACGTGTTGTTGTTCGTAACGACTACGAAGAGCGTAACGCTGAGCTAACTCAGTTTGGTTTTAATGCAAAATACGACATCAGTGATGACTGGTCAGTAGAATTTGACGTAAGCCGCTCTGAAGTTGAACGTCAAATCTGGAGTATCGAAAGCTACTCAGGTACAGGTCGTGGTGACGCAAATGGTGTTGCTGATACGATTGGTTACGAGTTTGACGGTGGTAACACTGGCGCGCAATTCAGCCACAACCTTGATTACAGCGACTACGACTTAATCCAACTTGGTGGCCCATTATCTTGGGGTGCAAGTGCTGCACTTAACGATAAGTATGGTTTAACAGGTACTGAATACCAAAATACAGCGCAAGATGGCTTTATCAACGCGCCAGAAATCAATGATGAATTAAGCACATTAAAACTTGCTGCAAGCAAAGTACTTGATAACGCTTACATCAGCCGTGTGTCATTTGGTATGTCTTACCGTGACCGTGAAAAGAGCAAAGTGTCTGAAGGTTACTTCATGACATTAAAAGATTTCTCTTTATCAAATCCAGGTATGTTATCAATCCCTGAGCAATACCGTTTAGGTACAGCGAGCCTTGACTTCATTGGTATGGGCAACATGGTTGCATACGATACCAACGGTTTAGTAAACGACGGTTATTATAACCTTCTTCAAGAAAGCTTAACTGATTCAAAACACAAGACACAATCTTGGACTGTACAAGAAGAAGTAACAGCGTTTTTTGCTCAAGCTGACATTAATGCTGAAATTGGTTCAATCCCTGTAACAGGTAACGTTGGTGTTCGTTATGTGAAAACTGAACAGTCTTCACAAGGCTTTGCCGCTAACACAGTGAATGGTTTAGTTGTTGTATCACCAACTGATGTAAGCCACGATTACAGCCACTTCTTACCAAGCATCAATTTATCGTTTGCAATTGATGAAGAGCAAACTGTACGTTTTGGCGCGGCGAAAACGATTTCTCGTGCTCGCTTAGATGAAATGAACTCATCAGTTAATGCTTCTTACAATCAACAACCTGATGAAAATGGTAACTACTGGAGTGTATCAGGTGGTAACCCTGAACTTGAACCAAAAGAAGCTACAGGTTTTGATGTAAGCTACGAAAACTACTTCCATGAAGAAGGTTACTTTGCAGCTGCTGTATTCTATAAAGATATCACTCAGTGGATTTTCGATGGTACTTATGAAATCGACATGAGCGGTGTAGCTGACCCGTCTACCGGTGAAATCCCTGCAACTTCAACCGGTACTGGTTCTGGTAAAGTAAATGGTGGTTCTGGTGACCTATGGGGTTATGAGCTTTCATTAACACTACCGTTCACTATGTTCAGTGAATCACTAGACGGTTTTGGTTTAATCGCAAGCCATACAGGTGTTGAGCAAGACTTAACTGACCAAAATGGTAACGAATATGAGCTACCTGGTTTATCTGACCAAATCGATAGCTTAACAGTTTACTTTGAGCGTAACGGTTTCCAAGCACGTACTAGCATGCGTAAACGTAGTGACTTTAAAGGTGACGTATACGGTTTAGGTTTTGCTACTACACAAGTTGATATTAAAGGCGAAACAATTTGGGATGCACAAATTGGTTATGACTTTAGTGAAGGCGGTGTAGAGAGTCTTGACGGTTTATCTGTAACTTTCCAAGTTCAGAACATCACAGAAGAGCCGTTCACATCACTACAAGGTGATAACTCACTTCAAGTACGTGATTATCAAGACTACGGTCGTACATTCCTGTTAGGCTTCAGCTACAAGCTGTAATGAGCTAAACAGAGATATAAAATTGCCCTTGTGATTTGTTTTACAAGGGCTTTTTTATATCAGTGAGCTACACTCAATGAATTGAAATTGGCGTTAGGTGTACTATGGAATCAAAAAAAATAACCAAAGTAGTGATTGCTGGCGGTGGTACCGCAGGGTGGATAACTGCAGCATTACTCAATAAAGTGCTGGGTAAAGTGCTTGATATAACCCTGATAGAGTCAGCAGAAATTGGCACTGTCGGTGTCGGTGAAGCCAGTATTCCACCTATTTTGCATCTAAATGGTGCGCTAGGTATAACCGAAAAAGAATTTATTAAGGCCACTGGCGCAACGATTAAACTGGGTATTGAGTTTGAAAATTGGCGCAGCCAAGGTCACAGCTATATGCACGCCTTTGGTGAGATAGGTAAAGACTTCCCGTTTTGTGAGTTTTACCACTTTTGGTTAAAAGCAAATCAAGCTAATAATGCACCTGATTTTTGGGATTTTTCACTTAACTACCAAGCTGCAAAAGCACATAAATTTGCCCACCTTAAACAAATTCCAAATACTCAGTTAGCGGGCTTACATTATGCCTATCATTTTGATGCCACACGATACGGCGAGTTCTTAAAAGAATTAGCACAATCACGGGGCGTAAAACGGATTGAAGGCAAAATTGAATCGGTTAATCAATGTCACCAAAGCGGGCATATAACCTCTTTATTGCTTAAAAATGGCGAGCAAATTGACGGCGACTTATTTATTGATTGCACAGGTTTACGTGCATTATTAATAGAGCAAACACTTAATGCAGGTTTTGAGGATTGGTCACATTGGTTACCTTGTGATAGTGCTGTTGCAGTGCAAAGTGAATCAGCTAACGATGCAATTCCATATACACGTTCAATTGCAAGAGACTCGGGTTGGCAGTGGCAAATTCCATTACAGCATCGTTTAGGCAACGGTCTTGTCTATTCTTCTCGTTTCTTATCAGACGAAGCGGCAAAACAACAGCTCTTGGATAACTTACCTGCTAAACCACTGACAGAGCCCCGCGTTATTAAATTTAAAACAGGCCGCCGTTTAAAGCAGTGGCATAAAAATGTGGTATCGGTTGGCTTATCGAGCGGATTTTTAGAGCCATTAGAATCGACCAGTATTCATTTAATTCAAAGTGCAGCCATTCGTTTAATTAAGTTTTTTCCTCATCAAGGTATTAAACAAAGCCTTGTGGATGAATTTAATCAACAAAGTAAAACAGAATTTGAGCGAATTCGTGACTTTATTATTCTTCACTACAATATTACTGAGCGTGATGACAGTGCGTTTTGGCGTTTTTGTAAAGGCATGGATATTCCAAGTAGTCTTAAAAAGAAAATTGAGCTATTTAAAACCAGTGGCAAGCTCGTAAGAGAAGACGATGAGCTATTTGCCGAAGTTGCATGGCAACAAGTGATGATAGGGCAAGGGCTTATAGCAGAGGATCACCATCCATTAACTGATGCGTTATCAGATGAGCAGTTAAATGAGCTATTTAGTAATTTAAAAACCTTGATTAATAGCACTGTAGAGCAACTGCCGAGCCACAGTCAATTCTTAGAAAAAGTACAAAATTAACTATGAAAACAACACGAATATTTTTAGCGTTAACGACCGCATTTACGCTTTTCAACTCGACAGCCAGCTTTGCAATTACTGCGTCACCAGAAAACTGGTGGGTAGGAATGCAAAATGACTCGTTACAAGTCATGCTTTACGATAACAATATTGCTAGCAAAACGTGGCAAATGATCCCTTATAAAGGTGTTGAGTTTAAAGGGGTGACAACAACGAATAACCCTAACTACGCGTTTTTAGATTTAACCATTAGCGATAATGCAAAGGCGGGAACACTAACCTTTAAAGCTGAAGATGGCACAGAATTTACTTACCCGTTAAATGCCCGTGATAAACAAAGTGCCAATCGTCATGGCTTTACAAATAAAGATACGCTTTATTTAATCAATCCTGATCGCTTTGTAAATGGTGATCCAAGCAATGACACCGTTGCTGGTATGAAGGAGGCTGCAAACCCAAGCTTTAAAGGTGGCCGACATGGCGGTGATATTCAAGGTGTTATTAATAGCCTAGATTATCTTGAGGACTTAGGTGTGACTCAACTTTGGTTAACACCGGTGCTTGAAAATGACATGCCAAGTTACTCTTATCATGGTTATGCCATTACTGACTTTTACAAAGTTGATCCGCGTATGGGTAGTAATGCACTTTACAAAACATTATCAGCAGAGGCGAAAGAGCATGGCATCGGCTTAGTGATGGACATGGTACTTAACCACTTTGGTTCATCGCATCAGTGGATGGTTGATATGCCAACAGCAGATTGGGTTAACTTTGATGGCAAGTTTGAAAACGGCAAAAATGCCACAAGTCACGCCAGACAAACAATTCAAGACCCACATGCGAGCCAATACGATAAACGTCAATTTAATGATGGTTGGTTTGTTGAGTCTATGCCTGATTTAAATCAGCGCCAGCCGTTACTGTCTACTTATTTGATTCAAAATGCCATTTGGTGGATTGAATACGCCAACTTAAGCGGCATTCGTGTTGATACCTATTCATACTCAGATAAAGCATTTTTAGCCGATTGGACTAAAGCCATTATGACCGAGTATCCAAACTTTAATATTGTAGGTGAAGAGTGGACAACCAACCCGGCAATTGCTTCTTATTGGCAGCGCGGCAAAGTAAATCAAGATGGCTATACCTCTGACTTACCGAGTGTGATGGACTTTTCATTACAAGAAGCGCTGCTCCAAGCACTCAACGAAGAAGAAAGCTGGAATACAGGTTGGGTAAAAGTGTATCAATCGCTAGCGAATGACTTTTTATATGCTGATACAGATAACATTTTAGTGTTTGCTGATAATCATGACATGAGCCGTGTTTACACTGAGCTTGGTCAAGACCTAGCAAAAACAAAATTAGCCATGACGCTACTGTTAACGACTCGCGGTATTCCACAAATTTATTACGGCACAGAACTGTTACTTGATAACACGCCAAGTAATGACCACGGTGATATTCGCATTGACTTCCCGGGTGGGTTTCATGGTCAAAAAGCGAATGCCTTCACAGGCGAAGGACTTTCAGCTGATCAGAAAGAGATGTTAACTAGCATTAAAAAGCTGCTTCAACTGCGCCAAGAAAAACCAGCCCTAAGCGAAGGCCGTTTAATGCATTTTTCACCGAAGCAAGGCGTTTATAGCTATGTGAGAGAACACCATGGGCAAACTGTATTAGCTATTCTTAACAAAAACCAACAAGCCATTGATTGGGACTTAAGCTACATGCAAGAAGTGCTGAAAGGCAACAATAAAGGACGCGATTTAATCACCGAAAAACCTGTTGATCTTGCAGCGCCAATCCGCTTAAAAGCTATGCAAGCACGCTTAATCGAGCTTGAATAATTGCAACTAATAAGCTGAATACGTATGCATTTACTGTCCGTATGCAGCCCTTAACATTAGTATGAACTGATATTTACAGAAAAATGAAGTAATGATGACAACATACAAACTAACTGCGCTAGTAGTGGCTTCGGTTTTAGGTTTAACTGCCTGTGGTAACGATGCGCCAGTACAGCAGAACACGCAAAAGCAACAATCAGAAGCTAGCCAAGCAGCTATCTCTAAGCCTGTGGTTTATCAAGTATTCACTCGATTATTTGGTAATACAAACACCACGAATAAACCGTGGGGCACATTAGAAGAAAATGGGGTAGGCAAATTCGCTGATTTTAATGATGCAGCATTACAAGGTATTAAAGAGCTAGGCACGACACATGTTTGGTATACCGGTGTGCCGCGTCATGCATTAGTAACTGATTATACTGAATACGGTTTGTCTCAAGATGACCCTGATGTTGTAAAAGGGCGTGCAGGCTCGCCTTATGCGGTGAAAGATTATTACGATGTTAATCCTGATTTAGCAATTAACCCTGAGCGCCGCTTAGAAGAGTTTGTTGAGCTTATCAATCGTACTCATGAGCACGGTATGAAAGTTGTTATTGATATTGTGCCAAATCATGTAGCGCGTAACTACGAGTCGGTTGCCAAGCCTGAAGGTGTTAAAGATTTCGGCGCTGATGATGACACGACGAAAACCTATGCTCGCGATAATAATTTTTATTATGTAACAGGGCAGTCATTTCAAGTGCCAACAAGCGATAGCTACCAAGTATTAGGTGGTAACCCGCATCCACTTGCAGATAATCAGTTTGATGAAACACCAGCAAAATGGACGGGCAATGGGGCACGCGCTGCTAAACCCGACATCAATGATTGGTACGAAACAGTTAAAATCAATTACGGTGTGAAACCAGACGGCAGCTACGATTTCCCAACACTACCAGCTGATTACGCTGAAAAAGATTACCGTGCGCACTATGCTTTTTGGCAGGATAAAGACCTACCAAATAGCTGGTATAAATTCCGAGATATCGCACTATATTGGTTAGATAAAGGTGTTGATGGTTTCCGTTATGACATGGCAGAAATGGTGCCTGTTGAGTTTTGGAGCTTTTTAAACTCATCAATCAAAATGCAAAAAAGTGATGCCTTTATTCTGGCAGAGGTTTATAACCCAACACTTTATCGCCCTTATATTCAGCAGGGTAAGATGGATTATCTGTACGACAAAGTCGGCTTTTACGACACAGTTAAAGCTGTGATGCAAGGTAAACAACCAGCAGAAACTATTTTTGAAATCCAAAGCCAAGTGGCTGATATTGAAGAGCACATGCTGCACTTTTTAGAAAACCATGATGAGCAACGCATTGCTAGCCCGGATTTCGCTGGTAGCAGTGAAAAAGGTAAGCCAGCTATGGTGGTTTCTACATTAATGTCGCGTTCGCCAACCCTACTTTATTTTGGTCAAGCTGTTGGTGAAGATGGCTCTGAAGACGGTGGTTTTGGTGACCCAACGCGTACCAGCATTTTCGATTATATGGGTGTACCTGCGCATCAAGCATGGATGAATAATGGTAAATTCGATGGCGGTGCGCTTTCAAAGCAGCAAGCTGATCTTCGCGCTTACTACACGAAGTTAATGTCATTAAACACACTTCCTGCCATTGTTGGCGGTGACATGCAAGCGGTTGAATTGACTGGCTCAGAGCAAGTAATTGCCTTTACGCGTAAGCTAGGCCAACAGCTGGTGCTTGTAGTGAGTAACTTTTCAGAAAATCCACAGAATGTTGAGCTTACTCTTAACCAAGCGTTATTACCTAAACTTAACCACAGTGGTTTAACGTTAACTGACAATCTAGAAAATCATGCCGACATTGTGATTTCTGAGGCAGCAACGAAGGCGCCAATTCAATTACAACTGAACGGCTTAAGCAGTGCAGTATTTACCTTAAAGGCTGACTATGAATAATAACAAACCAACGCTAAGCTTTTGGCAAATATGGAATATGTGTTTTGGATTCCTTGGCATCCAATTTGGCTTTGCATTACAAAACGGTAATGTAAGTCGTATATTTCAAACTTTAGGTGCCAATGTTGATGACATTCCAATCCTTTGGGTTGCAGCGCCGCTTACAGGTCTTATCGTACAACCTATCATTGGTTACTGGAGCGATAAAACATGGAATAAGTTAGGTCGCCGTCGTCCGTTCTTTTTCTATGGGGCAATTTTAACGACGTTATCGTTATTCATTATGCCTAACTCACCAAGCCTGTGGATTGCGGCGGGTATGTTATGGATCATGGATGCGTCAATTAACGTGACTATGGAACCTTTCCGTGCACTTGTCAGTGATAATCTGCCGAAAAAACAACGTGCAACTGGTTATGCAATGCAAAGCTTCTTCATTGGTATCGGTGCGGTTGTCGCGTCTGCTTTACCTTGGATGATGACTAACTGGTTCGATATTGCTAATACAGCACCTGCTGGGCAAATCCCGGATTCTGTAAAATTCTCGTTTTATTTTGGTGCTGTTGTTTTAATTTTTGCTGTATTTTGGACCGTCTTTACAACTAAAGAATATTCACCAGAAGAGCTTGAAAGCTTTCATGAACAAGAGCAAAGCGATGACTCGGCTGATGTTCAAAGTGATGTCAACTTTAACAAAGGCGCTGCAATCTTTACGGTGCTTGGCCTTGTTGTACTTGGTATCGTTACCGGTCTTTCTCTTGAGAAAGAGCTGTATTTGCTTGCAGGTGGTTTGATTAGCTTTGGTGTTATTCAATTTATTGCCGGTGCTTTAAAGGCTAAAAACGCAACCAGTGGTGGCTTTTATCAGGTTGTGAATGATGTATTCACTATGCCAGAAACGATGAAACAATTGGCTTGGGTACAATTTTTTAGCTGGTTCTCATTGTTTGCAATGTGGATTTATACCACCTCGGCAGTAACTAGCTTCCACTACGGCAGCAGTGATACAAGCTCACTTGCTTATAATAACGGTGCTGACTGGGTTGGTGTGCTATTTGCCGCTTACAATGGTTTTGCTGCCATTGCAGCACTGTGTATTCCAATTATCGTTAAAAAAGTAGGGCTAAAAATGGCCCATGCTATCAACCTAGTGTTAGGTGCATTGGGCTTGGTAAGCTTTATTATTATCAAAGATCCAAGTTTACTAATCTGGCCAATGATTGGGGTTGGTTTTGCTTGGGCTTCAATTCTATCTTTACCATACGCAATGTTAAGTACCTCAGTACCAAGTAAGAAAATGGGTGTGTACATGGGTATCTTTAACTTCTTTATTGTTATTCCGCAGCTTTTAGCGGCAAGCGTATTAGGCCTAATTTTACGTCACTTTTTTGATAATCAACCGATTTATGCGTTAGTGCTAGGTGCAGTGTCATTTGTACTAGCAGCGGTCGCTGTACTGCGCGTTAAGCAATAATAATAAGGACACACCATGAAAAAATTTAATCTTATTACCGCAAGTTTTTTAGCGTTAGGTTTAACAGCTTGTAGTTCAGAGCAATCAGTTAATACATCAGTTGAGCAGGTGTCTGCGCCAGGAGCTCCGGGTGTTGAACCTTTTTGGGCATACTCAGGTAAAACAGGTATTGGTACATCTTACGAGCAATACCAAGACGGCCACTATAGTGATGCAGCTGCTACAGGGAAAGTATCAAAAGTTTGGTTTTCAATCGCGAAAGGCATGATCACCGAAACTATGTTTGGTTTAATTCACCAAGCACAAATCAAAGACATGCAGTTTGTTGTAGTTGGTAAAGACTTTACCGTTACAGAGAACGATGATCTGGATGTTAGCATTGATTATTTATACAAAGACGACGCAGGTCGCCCATTATCGCTTGCTTACAAAGTAGTAAGTAAAGATAAACAAGGTCGGTTCACTTTAGAAAAACATATCTTTACAGATCCTAACGGGCAAACATTGTTTGTTCGTAGCGTATTTAATACTGACCTTGAAGGTGTGAAAGCCTACGTTAATGTAAATCCTTACATTGATAACAACGGTTTAGACGATTTTGCAAAAGTGACCGACAAAGGTCTAGTTGCTTGGCAAGATGATAACTTTTTATCTTTACAAGCCGGTCAACCATTTAAAAAGGCAAGTGTTGGCTTTACAGGTGTGAGTGATGGCTTAAAAGAGTTAAAAGCATCGCAATCATTATCAACGACTTACCAAAATACCGGTGATAAGTCGGGTAATGTAAGCTTACTTGCAGAGCTTGGCGAAGTATCTAAAAACACCACCTTTGATTTAGCTTTAAGCTTTGGTAATTCTGAAGCTGCAAGCTTAAAAGAAGGCCAAACAAGTTTAAACCAAGGTTATGAAAAAGTGCTTGCTGCTTATAACGGCGAAGGCGCGGCAATTGGTTGGCAAGATTACTTAGCAAGCCTTGAACCTTTGAGCACATTAACTAACAGCACTGCTGATAATGGTAAATTGCTATATACCAGCGCCATGGTATTAAAAGCGCAAGAAGATAAAACTCATGCAGGTGCTTTAATTGCGTCACTTTCTAACCCTTGGGGTGAAACGGTTTCGGCTAAAACAGGTTCTACTGGTTATAAAGCCGTTTGGGTTCGTGATTTCTATCAAGTTGCTATGGCATTTATGGCTATGGGTGATACACGTACAGCTAAAACGGCGTTTGAATATCTAGAAAAAGTACAAGTGACGGACAGCACGCCAGGCAATGGCGGTGACACGGGTTGGTTCTTACAAAAAACGCACGTTGATGGTGAGCTTGAGTGGGTAGCTGTTCAGCTTGATCAAACAGCAATGCCGATTATGTTAGCGTGGAAACTACATCAAGCTGGCGTACTAAGCGATCAAGAGCTGACAGATTGGTATGGCAAAATGTTAAAACCAGCGGCTGATTTCTTAGTTGATGGTGGCGTTGCGAAAATTCTATGGAACGACACACAAATTACACCACCAGCAACGCAACAAGAGCGCTGGGAAGAACAAAATGGTTTTTCTCCCTCAACAACAGCTGCGGTAGTTGCAGGCCTAGTAACGGCTGCTGATATTGCTAAAAAAGCAGGTGACACTAAAAATGCAGAGCGTTATCTAGCAACGGCTAAAACCTACAACAGTGAAATTGAAAGCACGATGTTTACGACTCAAGGTAACCTTAAGTCTGAAAACAGTGATGGTGAATATTTCATCCGTATCGGTCAAGACAAAGATCCAAACTCATCAACCACACTTAATGCTAATAACGGTCGTAAAGGCTTTGATAAAAAGCAAATCCTTGATGGTGGTTTCTTAGAGCTTGTTCGCTATGGTGTGCGTGATGCACTTGCTCCAAGCATTATAAAAACTTTACCAGAGTATGATGACGAAACCTTAGTTGATAACCTGCAAGTGCGCTACACCTTTAACTTTGCTGATGGTTCGGGTTCATTCCCTGGCTACCGTCGCTATGGTAACGATGGTTACGGTGAAGATGAAGTGACAGGTAACAACTATGCTGAAGGTGGCAATAACACTCCAGGTCAACGTGGTCGTGTTTGGCCGTTTTTCACCGGTGAGCGTGGTCACTATGAAATCGCTGCGGCAAACGCAACCAATAGCCTTGATGCGATGAAGCAACAAGCGATTAAAGACACCTATGTAAAAGGCATGGAAGCATTTGCTAATGAAGGCATGATGTTACCTGAGCAAGTTTGGGATGGCGTTGGTAATAATAAAGCAGGCTATCAGTTAGGTGAGGGGACAAACTCAGCGACACCACTTGCTTGGACTCACGCTGAATACATTAAGTTACTCCGTTCAGTGAGCGATAAACATGTGTGGGACCATTACCCAGTAGTTGAAGACGCATTGAAATAATTCAGCTTCAGATGATGAAACCGCCGATTAACACTTGGCGGTTTTTTTTTGTTTTGCACTTTTTTACATTAATTTTCAAATAGTGTGATATTTTAGCATTACGTAAATATAATTTCTGAGACAAACACCTATTTAAGTAAAAGCAAAAATTGCACTATTTTTTTTAAAAATAGAGGTTTTGCTCAGGTTGAGTAGCTTTGTTTAAATTAAAAAGTAAAGGGAATTTAATTAATATGCTAAAAAGAATTTCACTTATATTATTACTAATTTTACAATGTTCTTGCTCTATTAATTCTAACTTCGGGAATTATATTATTGCTGACGCCGAAAATAGAGGAAGAGGTGAACAAGTCCAGGTTTATAACGATCGAGAAATTTTCAATTTTAGATCAACCTATTTAGGTAATGTAGAATCCAACTTTTGTCACGAAAAAAATGACTCTCTTATCCCTGAAGATGCTTATTATTACAATCCTTCCAATATAAAAGATACTTTACAAGATTCTTTAAAAGTTAAAGCACATAAAATGGGTGGTAATGGTATAGTTTTTTCTCAATGTTATACTACGTCAAATACATATCAGTGCTATAAATCAATGCGTTGTGAAGGCTCTGTTTATAATATTGAAAATTAACTGTGAGCTCTAAAACAATGAAACACATGCTTCGCTTTGTTTTTCTAATGCTACTTACTTACCCTTTCTTAAGTGTTGCTAATGCAAAATTAAAACCCTTCAGCAGTGATGGTTGCAGCTCTTTTCCTGATGGAACTATAGAACATAAAAACTTGTGGTTGGCTTGCTGTACAGCCCATGATCTCGCATATTGGCAAGGCGGTACTTTCAAGCAACGTGACCAAGCTGATGTCGATTTAAAAGAGTGTGTTGCAAAAGTAGGTGAGAAAGAGATTGCGGTATTGATGCTTGCTGGTGTCAGAGTGGGTGGTACACCTTTTTTACCAACCAGCTTTCGCTGGGGTTATGGCTGGCCATATCCTAAGTTCTATGGCGAACTAACAGAGCAAGAGCGGATGCAAGTTGAAAGCCGTTTAGCCGAACTTAATACTGAGAAAAATAACTAATTAATCGTTTATCTAAGTTCTTTACAGGTTTTAGATGCATCATTGATTACAGTTGCTTCAGCGCTTTTGGCAAAACGTGTTGACATATAGAGGCCTAATTGGTGGTCTGGCATTTTTATGCGTGTAACGCCATCAAAGTGGTGAGGCTCGATATCTTTTGCAATTACAGTGGGTAGGGCTGTAATACCAGCTCTGTTTTTAGCTACAAACTCAACAGCTTGTTGCCATGTATTAACTTGTTGCTCATGGCTTAGTATTTCATTTTCATCAATGTCTAAATATTTAAGTATTAAGGTGCGCGCACCAGTACCGCGCTTATATGCTATGCCTTGTAATAATGCCTGCTTGCGTAAATTTTTAATACTTAAATCTGTTTCATTTGCCTGGATTATGAGCTGGTAACCAACTTGATAAATTGTTTTTGAACGAGTCGCAAATAGATCTCTTTGAGGAAGCAGTAATAATGGCATAGCGATATCTACTTCATTATTTTTTAACATTTTAATTAAACGAGCTTGCGGTACTGTAATAACGTCAAGGTCGGATTCGAGATGATTAATAACACAGCTATATGCTGACTTTAATTCACCATGAAATTGTTTACGGTAGTACTTTAAAGATTCGCCATTTTCACTTGATACACCTATCAGCAATTTAGCTGAAATTGAATGGCTGAATGAAGCAATAAATAAAGCACATAAGGTGATAAAAAAACGTATAAAGTCCATTTATAAACTTGTCATATTTTAATTAATTATTAATTTATCAATGACTAGTTATAAAAACAATATCAAGGTAACAACCTGAAATAACATCGTTGTATGTATTTAGCTTGAGTTATTCATTTATATATTTTAAAACAGTGCGTTAGAAATTTTTACTTGAGGGAAAAGCTGGAAACTGCAATATTGAAATTGTGTAGCATTTTGTAGCCTATGAAGTACTGTATTATTTTTCCAAATGGAGTTTGTAAATGATAAAAACAGCCTTAATTTTATTTTCATTGATTGCGTTTAATACGCAAGCACAAAGCTTTCAAGCAAAATTAGTCAAAGCTGCGAAAGAGCGTACTGAACACGTTGTAGTTTATAACGGCAGTTATCGAAAAATTGACTAGCCCAATGGCGATGTACCAAAAAATATAGGTGTGTGTACCGATGTGATAATTCGCAGCTATAGAGCTTTAGGAATTGATTTAAAGACGCTTGTACATGAAGATATGCGCGACAACTTTACCTTATATCCTTCAAAGCGAATTTGGGGCTTGACCAAACCAGATACTAACATTGACCACCGAAGGGTACCTAACTTGCAAGTGTTTTTTGAAAAATTTGGCACAAGAAAAGTTATTAGCAAAACAGCTGCTGATTACCAAGCTGGTGATATTGTGACTTGGGTTTTACCTAATAATAGGCCTCATATCGGCATTGTTACAGATGAGCTATCTGAAGATAAATTAAGACCTCTCATTGTTCATAACATTGGCTGGGGGCCGAAAATGGAAGATATGTTATTTAACTATAAAATTACAGGTCACTATCGATTTGAACCAAATCTTAGCAAATAGTTTTTCCTGTATCAGAATTAAGCCATAAGCAATTGCTATCGTCTTGCATTTTATAACCTCGTGTTTTTGCTATAACAGCGTGCATTGTTCGTTATTTGTTAAAGTTTATAGCTCTTTGTATTAAGAACATGGAATAAATTTTGTTTTTATAATAATTTAAGGTATTTTGTACCTATAACTTATGCTGAGCAGTTTTATAAAAAGCATCAAGTAAAATTGTCAGTTTCAATCTTTTTAAGTGCAAAAAAGGAACAGTTCGATAAGTGAAGGGAATTATGAAAAAACGTATCAAAGAGAGCTTTGGTGTAATAGCCTTAGTATTAACATTAATAACATCATTAATAGGCATATATTCGTTGAGTGAATTTATTACTATTTATGGTTCTATATTTCTTGTCTGTTTGATTTTTGGAATGTATAGATATGCTTAGTAAGTTTACAGTTAAATCAACATTAGCTGAAAAGCTTACTAAAAATTCTTTTGTCGCAATTGAACCAATCTATTCAGATGAAACCACAGAGTATTTGAATACTAAATTTGATCAATTATTCTTACAGCAGAATCAATCTAGACGCTATGTAGATGCTTTAGATATGCTTAATTTAGGGGTTCTTTACGATGTTTTTAACCCAAGCTTAATATCATTAATTTATAAGCTAATGCCCAATCCAATTCTTTATCATTGTCATTCATATGAAATTGATGGTAAGTCTCAAAAATCACATATAGCAGGGGACAACTTTTTAGACGGTTGGCATAGAGACATAGACTGTATTCATGATTTTGAAAAGGGAGGTATTCAGCATATAAGCCTTTTTGTATATCTAACTGATGTAGGTGCCAATGATGGTGCATTTGAAGTTTGCACAAAAAAGTTAGGTTATCTTCCTAGATTGTTTAAGAGCTCAAAATTTTACAGTATAACAGGTAAAAGAGGACATTCTTTTTTATTTAATAGAACTGCATTTCACAGAGCTAGCCCGAATAAAAATAATAATTACCGAAGAGTATTGAAAATTTCATTCCAAGATAAAAATACTAGCTCAATAAAACTGAATGAAAAAATAAAAAGTCATAAAAAAAGATTTAACCTACAAAAAGTACGTGATTCTGTACCAAAAGAAAATGTTATCATCAGGTCGTTATTTGGTGACGAAAAAGTAAATAATGAAGAATTGAGAAGGGCAATAGAAAGTAAAAATCTATCCAGCATAAACTATGCCTTTATCCCCGAGTCTACATTTGAAATTAAATATAGTATGTCATTATTAAAAGAATTTCGGGGGGCTGCGAGAGATTTAATGTATCTAAAGAAAATGATGTACTCAAAAAAAATTAAATGTAGATAGTATTCTTCCCCCCTCAAAGTGTGAATTTGAGGGGGGAATGGATTTTATAACCCGGCTTTTTTAGCGCGAGCAGTATGTAGTTTTTTATAGCTTTCGATTAAACGAAGGTGTCTATCTAATCCCTCAAGCTTCATGCTGGTCTCTGTTAGACCATAAAACATCACATCGCCGTTGATTGAGCCAACCACGGCATCCATTGTTTCTTGGCCAAACATACGGGTAAAGCTGTGGATGTAATCTTCAATTTCAAGGTCATCACTAAGAGCAACTTCTAATGTTGCGTGCATTGCTTGGTAGAATAGACCACGTTCTACAATAGTATTGTCGTTATATTGTAAGAAAGCTTCAACAAGCTCCATTGCTGCCTCTAAATCACCAAGAGCTAAGTAAATAAGTAGTTTAAGCTCAAGAATCGTTAACTGACCCCACACTGTGTTTTCATCAAACTCAATGCCGATTAAGGTGATGATATCAATGTAGTTATCAAGTTCACTTTGTTCTAAGCGCTCAACTAAATCAGCAAGTTGATCTTCTGATAAACGGTGCAGATTTAAGATATCTTCGCGGAAATTAAGTGCTTTATTGGTATTGTCCCAGATTAAGTCTTCTACTGGATACACTTCTGAGTAATCAGGCACCAAAATACGACATGCAGTACCAAGATCTGAGAACTCAGCAATGTAAGCTTCTTTACCTAAGCTTTCTAAAATACCGAATAAGCTCGCTGTTTCTTCTTCATTGCTGCCAGAGAAATCCCACTCAACAAACTCATAATCGTGTTTAGCACTGAAGAAGCGCCATGAAATCACGCCAGTTGAGTCAATAAAGTGTTCTACAAAGTTTTCTGGCTCAGACACAGCCATGCTATTAAATGTTGGCTTAGGCACATCGTTTAAACCTTCGAAGCTTCTGCCTTGTAATAGCTCAGTTAAGCTGCGCTCTAACGCAACTTCAAAGCTTGGGTGTGCACCAAAAGAGGCAAATACACCGCCAGTTTTAGGGTTCATGAGTGTTACGCACATGACAGGGAACTGACCGCCTAGTGAGGCATCTTTTACTACAACTGGAAAGCCTTGTTCTTCAAGGCCATTAATACCTGCAACAATCCCTGGGTATTTGTTTAAAACCTCTTGAGGTACGTCTGGTAAAACAATTTCTTGCTCAATGATCTGGCGCTTAACAGCACGTTCAAAAATTTCAGATAAACATTGTACTTTTGCTTCGGCAAAGTTGTTACCTGCGCTCATACCATTACTTAAGAATAAGTTTTCGATTAGGTTTGATGGGAAGTAAACCGTTTCACCGTCAGAGTGGCGTACATAAGGAATAGAACAGATACCACGTTCTTTATTGCCAGAGTTCGTATCAATTAGGTGTGAGCCACATAGCTCACCATCTGGATTATAAATTTCACGGGTATAGTCATCTAGAATTCCCTCTGGTAGAGAGTCATCGTCAGTCAGAGCAAACCACTTTTCATTTGGATAATGAACAAACTCGCTATTAGCAATGTCTTCACCTAAGAACTGATCGTTATAGAAGAAGTTACAGTTTAAGCGCTCAATAAATTCACCCAATGCTGAGCATAACGCGCTTTCTTTAGTTGCACCTTTACCATTAGTAAAACAAATAGGTGAGGCTGCATCACGAATATGTAGTGACCATACATTAGGCACAATATTACGCCAAGAAGAGATCTCGATTTTCATCCCTAATTCTTCAAGGATGGCCGTCATATTTGCGATGGTTTCTTCAAGCGGTAAATCTTTACCTAAAATAAACGTGTTGCTGTCATCACCTGGTTTTGCCATCAGCATTGCTTGTGCGTCAGCTTCGATACTTTCCACAGTATCGATTTTAAACTCTGGCCCAGTTTGAATAACACGTTTTACCGTACAACGTTCAACAGAACGTAAAATACCCGTGCGGTCTTTTTCAGATAAGCTTTCAGGTAATTCAACCTGAATTTGGAAAATTTGGTTATAGCGGTCTTCTGGGTCAACGATATTGTTTTGCGCCACACGAATACCATCAGTCGGGATATCGCGTGAATTACAATACACTTTAATAAAGTAAGCCGCACACAATGCAGAAGACGCTAAGAAATAATCGAATGGACTTGGTGCAGTGCCATCACCCTTATAGCGAATAGGTTGGTCTGCAATGACAGAGAAATCATCAAACTTGGCTTCAAGTCTGAGGTTGTCGAGAAAATTAACTTTAATTTCCATTAAAAAATTCCACCTTTGTGCGCATTGCTATCTGAAGCTTTATACAGCCAGATAAGCATTTTCATCATAATAGGTGTAATTATCTGCTTTTTCGAAGTAATAGTCTTGGGTAAATCGAAAAAAAAGCGATTTTAATAAATAAAAGCCTAGTTTGCAGAGCAGATAGCGATAACTGTGGCGTTATCGCTAAGGGTTAAACACTCGAACCGCGAATAATTAAACGAGGCGGTAAAAGCGTATTTTCTACTTGTTCACCACGAATAAGCTTAAGTAGATTATCAACTAACATTTGCCCCGCAAGAGTGGTGTCTTGCTGAACAGTAGTAAGAGGCGGATTAACAAAGCTGGCAACAGCAATGTTATCAAAACCGACAACGTGAACATCGTCAGGAACTTTTATTTTTGCTTCTTTCAGGGCGCGAATAGCACCAATAGCAATAAGGTCACTGGCTGCAAATAAAGAGTTAAAACGAATATTATTGGCAATCAATGATCGAGTAGCATGATAGCCTGACTCTTCTGTAGAAATGGCATTAGCCATTTTACGTTCGTTAAGGGTCACACCTTTAGCTAAAAATGCATCTTTAAAGCCTTGGTAACGGGCAAAAAACTCAGGGCTATGCTCAGAGGCATCACCAATAAAAGCACAATCTGTTCTACCTGTAGCTAATAAATGCTCTGCCGCTAACTTACCACCACCATAATTATCACAGCTCACTGTTAAGTCAGGGCGGTTATCGACGCTTGCGCCCCAGCAGACAAACTTAGTGTGTTGGTCAATTAAGGTTTTAAATTTGGGTTGATAATCGAGGTAATCCCCATAACCCAATAAGATTAAGCCATCGGCACGGTGACTATCTTCATAATCAGCTTGCCAATCTGAGCTGCTTGATTGAAACGAAACAAGCAAGTCATAGCCTTCTTTCGCACACGCTCTGGTAATACTACCAAGCATCGCTAAAAAGAAAGGGTTTATTTGTGATTCATCTGAGGTTGGATCTTCAAATAACAAAAGGGCGAGGGTGCTACTTTGTTGTGTTCTTAGGTTACTGGCATTTTTATCAACTTTATAGTTGAGCTGTTTTGCTACCTCATGAACACGTCTACGCGTTTCTTCGTTGACCAAAGGGCTGTTTCTTAATGCGCGAGACACGGTTGACTGTGACACACCCGCATAATGTGCAATGTCAAAAGATGTCGCCTTACCTTTCATATTGTTACCAAATAACATAAGTAGTAATTGCCATTTTCGGCTATTTAATATTTTTTTCAAGCTATTTGTGACGAGTGGTTAATTACAAGCAAAACTCAGAGCTAATAGGTGTTATTTCTGTGCATTTTGTTGATTTTTAGCACTTAAGGCGTGAGTTTTTTAATAAAATACGTATGCATTCACAAATAATGAAAATTTTTATTGATTCGAATCTGACACCGGTGTCATAATGTCACTGTTTTATCATTTTGTTGTCAAAACGTATTTGGCTGCCCATTCATTTGGGCAGCATTTTTTTAATACAAAAGATAGCTTCTTTGAGGCAACGACCCAAAGTTTAGCAGACACAGTGGCTTTGCCATTGAAAACTAGAAAAATAAGCGGCAATAGCTTAGACAAATAGAGAAAACAACATGAACACACAGACAACTACAGAATTCGCTCCTATTCTTGTTGCCGATATCGGCGGCACTAACGCTCGTTTCGCTTTAATCACAGACTTTAATACGCAAACAAATCAGTTTGTTATAAAGCATAATTTAACATTCCCAAGTGCTGATTTTGGTTCTTTAGAAAGTGCAATTAATCAGTATTTCAGTCAAATATCGTTTCCAAAGCCTAAGCGTGCATGTTTAGCGGTAGCGGGCCCTATAAAAGCAGGCCAAGTACACTTAACAAACCTTGGCTGGCACTTTAACGTTGCAGATTTAAAAGCTGAGTTTTCATTTGAGCAACTTGAAGTTATCAACGACTTTGCCGCATTTGCTTATGCAGCACCATATTTAGACGATTCGCAAAATATGGCCGTTAAGGCAGGTCAAGCAGATGAAAATGCAAATATTGCAGTAATGGGCCCAGGCACTGGTTTTGGTGCAGCGTGCTTAGTGCGTACCTCTCAAGGCAGCGCAGTACTTAGCTGCGAAGCGGGTCATATTACCCTTGCCGCAGTAACAGAGTTAGACCGCCTTTTAATCACTGAGCTTAAAAAACAATTAAATCATGTGTCAGTAGAGACAGTGTTCTCAGGCCCAGGTATTGCGCATTTGTATCGTGCTATGGCTGCGGTAAAAGGTGTTGAAGCTAAAAATTTAGATGCAGCGCAAATTAGTGAATTAGCCACTACAGGTCAATGCGAAGTGTGTGATGCGACATTAAATCAGTTTTGTGATTGGATTGGCAGCGTAGCCGGCGATTTAGCTCTTACATTTGGTGCATTAGGTGGTGTATTTATTGGTGGTGGTATTTTACCACGCATGCAACAACGTCTATTATCGAGTCGATTTATTGAGCGTTTTGCAGACAAAGGTATTATGTCGCAATATACTTCACAGATCCCTGTTACACTAGTAACACAAGACAACATTCCATTCATTGGTGCTGCTGCGTGTTTACATGTAAACAGTAACGCGTAATTTGCAGTTGGATTAAGAGCGGATGAAAAAAGTTACCATCAACAGTGTTGCCAGCCATGCTGGTGTTTCTAAGAAAACAGTCTCTCGCGTGCTGAATAATGAGCCAAACGTGAGTGATGCAACGCGCGAAAAGGTACTAAAAGTATTTAAAGAGTTAGATTACACGCCTAATCCTATTGCCCGTGGTTTAGCACAAAATCGCAGTTTCATAATTGGTTGCTTATACGACAACCCAAGTAAAAGTTACATTACCCGCGTGCAAACAGGTGCTTTAGCGGCGTGTCATGAACTTAATTACAACTTATTGATCCATCCTTGTGAGTTACGTGGCGAAGAGTTAATTAGTAACATTGAGCAGTTAATTCAAACCTCTCGTTTAGATGGTATCGTTTTAACTCCACCTTTTTCGGACTTTCCTCAATTAGTGAGTTTTTTAAAGTCGAAAAAGATCCCGTATGCTCGTGTAGCCTCAGCCACCCTTGAAGATGATTCTATTTCTGTACGAAGTAATGACGAGCAGGGCGCTTTTGAAATAACTGAGCATCTTATTAAGCTTGGTCACAAAGAAATTGCGTTTATTAAAGGTCACCCAGATCATAGTGCTACAGAACAACGTTTTAAAGGCTACCGCCGTGCACTTGCCTCAAACGGCATTGAATTTGATGAGCGTTTAGTCGAAGAAGGTAACTTTAGTTATCACTCTGGTGTTGATAGTGCCCGTACTATTTTAGATTTAAATCCTAGGCCAACGGCAGTCTTTGCTTCAAATGACTACATGGCAGCAGCGGTATTAAAGTTAGCTACGCAAATGCAATTGAAAGTGCCAGACGATATTTCTATTGCAGGTTTTGATAACGCACCTATTGCCCGTCATATTTGGCCAGGCTTAACCACCATCGCACAGCCAGTTGAAGAAATGACACAACAAGCAGTCAAGCAATTAATTACACATATTAGTGAACCACAAGAGTCACCTTATCAAGTGACACTTGAAGCAAAGCTAATTACTCGCGAATCAACAGCAGCAATTAAATAAATTTCATCATATTTTTTCACAGTAGCCCGAGAATGAGTGACGCGTTCTCGGGCTTTTTTATTTTGAAGCTAGAAAAGAACGGATTTTAATTTAAGTTACTGTTTATAAGTAATAAGTTTGGCAATGTGTAAGCTTTATCTAAGTCGTTATAAGTAGATATAAACATGAAATATCCTCATATTCTACTAAAATTAAATTGTTCATTATTTGGTCATTTAAAAAAATTAAACTAAATTTAACAGATAGGGTTGACACCGGTGTCACAGTCATGAGTTAATACAGTGACACCGGTGTCAGGTTGGTTGTGAGAGACAGCCTGATAGCGTACCTTTGAACGGGTAAATCAAAGATGCTCAGTACAGTTATATTCGTGGAGTCTGTAATTGTTACTGAGCCTTTATCCTCTAACTATAGAGATGAGTCGAATTTTATGTTGCATCCTCGTATCCAAGAAGTCACCGACCGCGTTATTGAACGTAGTAAAGAGACCCGCCAAGCTTATTTAAAGCGAATCGCGCACGCAAAAAAACAAACAAGAGTTCGTGCAGGTTTAGGCTGTGGTAATATTGCACACGTTATGGCTGCTTGTAGCAGCGATGACAAAGCTCGTTTAAAAGCTGACGAGCAACCAAACCTAGCTATCATCAACGCTTATAACGACATGCTTTCTGCGCATGTACCTTACAAAGATTATCCAGAAATCATCAAAAGCCTTGCAACCAAGTACGATGCAACAGCACAAGTTGCTGGTGGTGTACCTGCAATGTGTGACGGTGTAACACAAGGCCGTGATGGTATGGAACTGTCATTGTTTTCACGTGATGTGATTGCAATGTCGACTGCGGTTTCTTTATCGCACGACGTGTTTGACGGTGTTTTCTGTTTAGGTGTATGTGACAAGATTGTCCCAGGACTTTTAATTGGTGCCTTATCATTTGGTCATTTACCAACGTATTTCTTACCAGCAGGTCCAATGCAATCGGGTATCCCGAATAAAGAAAAAGCCCGCGTACGTCAAAAATTTGCACAAGGCCTAGTAAGTCGCGAAGAGCTGTTAGAAGCAGAAAGTGCGTCGTATCACAGTGCCGGTACTTGTACTTTCTACGGTACTGCAAACTCGAATCAAATGTTAATGGAAATCATGGGTCTACATTTACCTGGTAGCTCTTTCATTAACCCATACACAGAACTACGTGATGGTTTAACAGGTCATGCTGTAGAAACCATGTTAAAGCAGTTAATCGAAACAAAAGATGCTAACTGCCTTGCAGACGTAGTGAGTGAAAAAACAATTATTAATGGTTTAGTCGGCTTGTTATCAACAGGCGGTTCAACAAACCACGCAATCCACCTAGTAGCAATCGCTAAAGCAGCGGGTGTGATCCTTACGTGGAAAGACATGGCTGACTTATCTGAAGTTGTGCCACTTCTTACGCGCATCTACCCGAATGGTTCAGCAGATGTGAACCACTTCCAAGCTGCTGGTGGTATGGGCTTCCTAATGAAGCAACTACTTAGCAAAGGTTACCTACACAACGACGTGAAAACGATTGTTGGTGATGGCCTTGAAGCTTACACCACAGAGCCAATGTTAGATAAAGATTCATCAGTGATCATGACTAACAGCACAGGCCCAAGCAAAGTTAAATGGGTAGCGTGTCCAGAAAAATCACACGACGAAGAAGTATTGCGTCCGATTGATAATCCGTTTAGCAAGCAGGGGGGGTTACAGCTTCTTACAGGTAACCTTGGTAAAGCAGTTATTAAAGTATCTGCAGTGGCTGAGTCGCATCAGGTTGTTTCAGCGCCAGCTAAAGTATTTAGCTCACAAGGCGAGTTACAAGAAGCGTATAGCCGTGGTGAATTAAACACCGACTTTATTGCTGTAATTAAAGAGCAAGGTCCGAAAGCGAAAGGCATGCCTGAGCTTCATAAATTAACGCCAGTAATGGCAACACTCCAAGATCAAGGCTACAAAGTAGCGATTGTGACAGATGGTCGTATGTCGGGCGCATCAGGTAAAGTTCCTGCAGCAATCCACTTAGCACCTGAAGCTGTTGAAGGTGGTGTAATCGCAAAAATTCACGAAGGTGATTTAGTGACACTTGATGCACCAGCGGGTGTATTAAAAGTACACGTAAGCGATGAAGAATTAGCAAAACGTGAATTACAACTTAGCCAACCAAGCCAAACATATGGTACAGGCCGAGAATTATTCGCAGGTTTCAGAAATATAGTAAGTAGTGCAGACCTTGGCGCTAGCGCCTTCGGTTTAGAATAATAATACGCCGTTACTGGGCTATGAGGAACATACAATGAGCATTGAGAAAATTTTATCATCGGCACCTGTGGTACCGGTTGTTGTTATCGAAAAACTTGAAGATGCAGCACCCCTTGCACGTGCGCTTTATAACGGTGGCTTAAAAGCATTAGAAATTACTTTGCGAACGCCGATTGCGGCAGAAGCAGTAAAGCTTATGAAAGAAGCTGTACCTGAAGCATACGTTGGCACAGGCACTGTTATTGATAAAGCGACATTTAATGCATCTGTAGAAGCTGGTGCTGATTTTATGGTTAGCCCAGGTGTAAACGACGAATTATTAGCACTGGCTAAAGAGTCTGATATTCCATTTTTACCAGGTGCAGCAACACCAAGTGAAGTAATGAAATTAGCAAGCCAAGGCTTTAAGTTCTTAAAGTTCTTCCCTGCAGAAGCGGCAGGTGGTACAGCAATGCTTAAATCAATTGGTGGCCCTTTACCGCAAGTGACTTTCTGCCCAACTGGCGGCATTAGCCTTGAAACAGCACCTAACTACCTAGCACTTAAAAACGTAATCTGCGTAGGTGGTACTTGGATGTTAGATAAACAACTTATTGAAAACAAAGACTGGCAAGCCATTGAAGCGCTTGCTCGCCAAGCAAGTGAAGTAAAATAATTAACGGGAGATATTAGAATGATTAATGTTGCAATTAATGGCTATGGACGTATCGGTCGTAACGTATTACGTGCTCTTTATGAGTCAGCTCAAAACAACGAAATCAAAATTGTTGCTATCAATGATTTAGCACCAGCAAATGTTAACGCGCATTTAACTCAATTTGACTCAGTACACGGTCAATTTTCTCAAAAAGTAACACTTGCTGAAAACACCATGCTAATTGGTAATGATGAAATTACTCTTACGCAAGAGCGTGATCCTGCAAACCTTCCTTGGAAGGAATTAAACGTCGATATCGTATTAGAATGTACGGGTTTATTCACTTCACGTGAAGCAGCTGCAAAACACATTGAAGCCGGTGCTAAAAAAGTAATCGTTTCTGCACCTGGTACTGATATGGATGCAACGGTTGTTCATGGTGTTAACAGCGAAGTTTTAAACGCTGACAGCAACATCATTTCAAACGCATCGTGTACAACAAACTGTTTAGCACCGATTGCAAAAGCAATCAACGACACAGTAGGTATCGAGCAAGGTAGCATGACAACCATTCATGCTTACACAAACGATCAAAACTTATCTGACGTTTATCACCCTGACTTATACCGTGCACGTAGCGCAACTCAGTCAATGATCCCAACTAAAACAGGTGCAGCTAAAGCGGTTGGCTTAGTGCTTCCTGAACTTGCGGGTAAACTTGACGGCATGGCAGTACGTGTGCCAACAATCAACGTTTCTTTAGTAGACTTAACGTTCGTTGCAAAGCGTGAAACAACTGCAGCAGAAATCAACGAAGTCGTTAAAGCTGCATCAGAAGGTGCAATGCAAGGTATTCTAGAATACAACGAACTACCGCTTGTTTCTATCGACTTTAACCACAACCCAGCGTCTTCAATCTTCGATTCTACACAAACTAAAGTAGATGGTAAGCTTGTTAAAGTAATGGCTTGGTACGATAACGAGTGGGGTTTCTCAAACCGCATGTTAGACCAAGTTAAAGCGCTAGGTCAGTTCTTATAATAGAACAGTAAAAGTTTAAGCTTTATCCAACAAAGCCACGTTTATCGTGGCTTTTTTGGTTTTAGTGCTTAGTTACTTCCATAATATGGATTGATGTAAATACTAAGCTATTTGATTTTTCTGTAAATTTTAAAAATAATGTTAAATGCTAAAAGGGGAAAGACGGTAACAATGGAATAAAACATAGATTGCCTAGTATCCAAAGGTGATGAGAGCCAGTGATATGTAATGGCTAAAAAAATTATAAAATAGATTGTTAAGTTAATTATTTTTATCATTATCCGACGCTCGTTGCTTTTTTAGCAAGTAGGACAAATAGTTTAAGTAAATAATAATTATTACTCCTGTTGAGAAGAAAGTAATATTTTGCAGCATGTCAGTGGAAGAGTGTAGCCATCCTAAAATGGCAATCACCTCAATCAAAAATACCCCAGCTGCTAATCTACTCATGTATTTCATTGCTAAATCGCTATTTAAGAATCAAAGTAGGCATTTTTCTTCATATATAAGATTAATAATAAGATAACACCCATCATGTTTTGGATAAGTATTATTTAAATTTAGTCTTCTGTATTTTTATTCCCTGCATTTCTGTGTTTTGAGTAATTTTTTATGTAGAAAAGTTACTATAAAAGAAATAAATATAAATGAAGGAAGTACATAAATAAAAAGCAAAGGGGCATTCTCCACTCTTTGTTCTTCATTCATAAATGGAATAGAGAGTTTCTTATAAGCTTCTAAAAACAACATGAAGTTCGCGAATGCGCTAACTAAAATAAGACTTATATTCAAAAGATATGACTTAGCCTTTGACATAGTTATTTAATCTCCCAAAACCAAATATCTTTGCTGTTGTTAAGATCTGATACTACACCAAAGAATTCATATATTGATCTTGTCAGCATACCACCACTAGTAATTTGATCTTCATTCCAAAGATCGATGTGGTCTCCACTACGGTTAGTAACAGACTCACTGCCTCGTTGCCAATAATCTTTAAAAAATATAATTCCAGTTTTACCATCTAGGTCATCTTGGAAAGTTTTTGGATTAATTTTTTGTAGATCACCTAACCAACTAAAGTTTGAAGTTTTAAGCCAACTGGCCATTTCTTCTGCTAAAAGAATATGTTTCATGCCAGCGTGTCCCCAGCATTTCTTAACTTTAGCTCCTGCAGTTGATACGCCAGATTTAATTAATGCGTCACTTAAGTTAATAGCGCAATAGTTTCCAAATGGGGAAGAGCTATTAGTTTGCTTATTTTGACATCTTGCTCTGATCAGTTCTTTTTCAGGAAAGTTTTCCCATAAATCTTTAAATTGTAACATTTTATATCCTTATAATAGAGATGGTCTTGATTGTAAGTATCTTCAAAGGTTTTGAACAAAATCGACTAAAGTTCATTTTTTGTAATTAATTACTATCGAGTATGGTACTTCAATAATTGCTGCTAAAACTCTAAGTTAATCAGCAGAATTGTTTGGTAAATCGTATGGTAGGTTATTTATTGAGAAAGTAGACATTTTTATTCCTTTAAAAATAATTTACTTGTGCAGGCTAGTTTGTTCCTCATTTAAAGTCAATAAGGATTCTTTTGTATTTTAGTTGGCTACTTACATTTGATTCTATCGATACTTGTTAGCAAACATTCACGCTGCTTTATAATGTCTTACATTACAATATTTTTTCCTAAATTCTTCTGTGTTATGCTGCAAAAAAAATTGATAAATGGATTTTATATCATGACACGTCTTTATCATCGGCTATTTAGGGCTGAGCAGTTTCAAGTGGGTGAAGGCAATATCAGCGGCTATATTGCTTGCTTCTTAGCGGTTTTATCCTGTTTAGGGGTACTAGCTTTTCATTTTCCTGAGTATTTAACGACCCCAGAGCTCAGGCAAAACTACAGTGTCGAGTTTTTACGCCAGTTGATGTTTGTGGCATTGATTATTTCAGGCAGTTTAGGGTTGTTGAACTTTGTTCGTAATACTAATAAACGGCTCGGTGCAACGGCTTGGGTGTTGATCTTGCTTGCGATTGCATTTGGCGGGCCTAATGTTGAGGTGGGCGACTTTAAAGATAATACGCCGTACTTGGGGCTTGATTGGTTCATTCTTGACTTACTTGGTTCAACCCTGATTTTTATTCTAATTGAGAAGCTACTGCCGCACCGTAAAGAGCAAAAAATCCTCCGTTCTGAGTGGCAGGGTGATTTAAATCATTTCTTTGTTAATCACTTAATTATTGGTTTTGTGTTGCTGGCAACCAATCAGTTCGTGCATCACGCATTTGGCTGGGCTGTGTCTGATACAGTGCAAGGCTTTATTATTCAACTGCCATTTTTACTGCAGCTATTTCTAATCATTTTAGTAGCCGATTTAATGCAATATTTTGTGCATAGGGCTTATCACGAAGTGCCTCTGCTTTGGCGTTTTCATGCCGTGCATCATAGTGCAAAAGAGATGGATTGGCTGGCAGGCTCTCGTCAGCATATTTTAGAAATACTCGTGACGCGCAGCTTAGTGCTCACGCCTATTTTTGTGCTCGGCTTTCCATCGGATGTTATTAGCCTATATGTAATAATTGTTGGCTTTCAGGCAGTATTTAACCACGCCAATGTTCGTGTGAGATTTGGATGGTTAAAGTATTTGCTGGTTACGCCTCAGTTTCATCATTGGCATCATTCATCTGATAAAGCGGCCATTGACCGTAACTATGCTGCGCATTTTTCTTTTTTAGATTATCTATTTGGCACTGCTGTCAAAGGCCAAGCAGAGTGGCCCGACAAATATGGTGTAGTCGGCGATTACATGCCCGAAGGTATGTTAAAGCAGCAGGTGTTTCCGTTTAAAAAGCAAAAATAAAGCCTCACTGAGGCTTTATTTTTATAATGACCCTAAATCATAATCGCGAAACTAGGTCAGAAAGGCGAGGGCGTTTTTCTGAGTTGAGTACCAAGCACTCTTGAGCTATGTCAGCAAGCATCTTAGTAATGTCGTTTTGTTCAGTCACTACAGTCAGTAAATCATCGATGAAATAACCAAGGGCACGCACTTCAATCCCTTCTAGTAGCTGCTGTTGATTAGGCGTCAGCATTGATAAGTCTGTTGCCGCACCAAAGTCACCAAATAATAAGTCGCCTTGTGAATTGATCATGCTGTTATGGGCATAAATGTCACCATGACTTACTTGCTTTTGATGCAAATGAGCTAGGGTACTGGCCATTTGCTTAACAACTTTTAGCACCATTTCTTGCGCGTACTTGCAGTTGTCTTCGAATGTGTCTCGTGTACAAGTTGCAAGGGAAGGTGGCAAACCAAGATTCGTAAACTCTTTACTGATAAGCTCCATCACTAAACCGAGTTGTGACTCTTCATCGACATAGCCCAATGCTTTTATGAGATTTGGATGCTCACTGGCTTTTAAACAGCAATTTAGCTCATCGAGTGGATAACCATCACTGGTGATCTCGCCTTTAAATAACTTAAGAGCAACAGGCTGTTGATGCCAATTGGCTAAGTGAATAACCCCAGATGCACCTTGGCCAATCTGATTTTTAATATCGATTTCATTCAGTGCAATTTGGCTAAACAGCTGACAGTGTAAGCTAGTAGAGCGATTTAAATCGTTACCAGAGAAGGCAAGCCAAGCAAGCTTCGGTAAAGCTAAAAGCCAATCTTCAATTTTTGTAAGCTTATTGGCACTTAAACGTATTAGCTCAAGCTCTTTACAATTAGCCATTGACTCTGGCAAATGTGTTAACTGATTACCTGCCAGTGCGAGCTTTTTAAGCTTGCTGTACTCACCAAATGTTTCAGGTAAAGCGGGAATTTGATTATCAGTTAAGATCAGCCATTCTATCTGTGTTGGCAAACAGTGCGCTTTAAATTCAGTAATTTGATTACCTTTAAATGCCACCATGATTAAGTTTGGGCATTGTCTTAGCACCTCTGGAATATGTTTAAACTGATTAAATGATAAAAACAGCCTTTTGAGATTTTTTAATTTGTAAAAATCGTCAGGTAAATCACTTAGCTGATTATTAGATAAATCGAGGATTTCTAACGTATCGGCTAGGGTATAAATTTCTTTTGGCAATTCGGTTAGTTCTGCAACAAGCTGAAGCCGTGTACAACCTAGTAGAGAACCGGCTTTTAACTCTTCGAGAGTATTCAATGTTGATTCCTTTGGGCTAAAAGGTAAAAGGCCAACTTGGTTGGCCTTTTTAATTAAAACTGTGCGTTGTGGTAAACGTTTTGCACGTCGTCACAGTCTTCTAGCATGGCTAAAAAGCGTTCCATGACTTCAACGTCTTCACCTTCAATGGGTGCTTCTACTTGCGGCACAAAAGCAATTAGATCTTCGTGGAAATCAGTAACTCCCATTTCTTCAAGTGCTGTACGCGTGTTGTTGTATTCAGTGTGTGGAGCGAATACAGTCACTTTACCGTCTTCAACTTCTACATCTGTTACATCTACATCAGCCATCATTAGTGCTTCTAAAACAGCCTCGTCATCATCACCATCAAATACAAAAATAGCGAGGTGATCAAATAAGTGTGATACTGAGTTTTGCGCACCAATTTTTGCATTCGCTTTTGTAAAACAAACACGTACGTCAGCAAAGGTACGTTTGTTGTTGTCGGTTAAACAGTCAACAATGATCATACAGTTACCCGGGCCGTAACCTTCATAGCGAGTTGCTACGTAATCTTCGCCGCCACCGCCTTTGGCTTTATCGATTGCACGCTCAATTACATGCGTAGGTACTTGGTCTTTTTTAGCACGCTCAATTAAGCGACGAAGCGCTAAGTTGCCATCGGGATCAACACCACCATTCTTAGCGCAGATATAAATTTCTTTTCCGTACTTTGAATAAACTTTGGTTTTTGCACCCGCAGTTTTTGCCATTGAGTCTTTTTTGTTTTGATAAGCTCTGCCCATCTGCGTGTTGCCTTTTTGTTATAGATAAAAATAAAGCGGTTATTCTAATCATTTAACCTACTAGTTAACAGTGTTTATTCATCGCTTTGCTGTAACTGCCACATTCGTGCGTATTCACCATTTGCTGCAAGCAGTTGTTGGTGTTGACCTTGTTCAACAACCTGTCCTTGTTTCATAACAATAATTTTGTCAGCGTCAGTAATTGTTGATAAACGATGCGCAATGACTAAGCTGGTATGTCTTTGTGCGACTTCACGCATCGCGCTGAGAATGGCTTGTTCTGAATGCGAATCTAGCGCCGATGTTGCCTCATCAAATAATAAAATGGGTGAACCTTTCAAAATGGCTCTGGCAATTGCAATGCGCTGCTTTTCACCGCCTGATACTTTTAAACCGCGCTCACCAACAAGGGTTTTATCGCCTTTGTCTAGGCTTGCAATAAATCCATCTAAATGGGCAAGGCTTATGGCTTTATCAATTTCATCTTCGCTTGCAGTTGGATTTCCGTAAGCGATGTTTTCGCGAATGCTGGTATTAAATAGCACGGTATCCTGCGGTACGATGGCAATTGCTTGGCGCAAACTTTCAAGTGTCACTTTGTTGATTGCTTGCTCATCGATATAAATTTTGCCCGCATCCACATCATAAAAACGGTAGAGCAGGCGGCTTAGAGTGCTTTTACCTGCGCCACTGGCACCCACAATCGCCACTTTGCTGCCAGAAGTAACCTCAAAGCTTAAGTTATTTAAAATTGGCCGTTGTTTGTCGTAACTAAACGACACATTTTCAAAGCGAATAGCTGCTTTGGTTGCTTTTAATGGTTTTGCATCTTTGTCATCGCTAATGGCGGCTTTTCGATTTAACAGCCCGAGCATGTTTTCAAGGTCAGTCAGCGCACGGCGTATCTCACGATAAACAAAGCCTAAAAAGTTAAGCGGTAAAAATAGCTGGATCATGTAGGCATTGATCATCACAAGCTCACCTATTGTCAGCTCTTTATTGACCACTGAACTGGCACCTAGCCACATTAGCGCTGTAATAGCTGCGGCTATAATAAGTGCCTGCCCTGAATTAAGCGCCAGTAATGATAAACGATTTTTTAGCCTTGCTTGCTCCCATTTAGCTAAAAAGCTGTCGTAGGTGGTCGCTTCATATTGTTCATTGTTAAAGTACTTAACGGTTTCATAATTTAGTAAGCTGTCGATAGCACGGGTATTAGAGTTGTTATCGGCAGTATTTGCTTCACGAATAAATCGGTTACGCCACTGAGTTACTATCACAGTAAAAGCAATGTAAATAGCGACCGCGATAACGGTGACTAGTGCAAACCACGGCGAAAATAAGGTCGCAAAAATAATCGCTACTGTGATTATTTCAAATAAGGTTGGTACGATGTTAAACATTAAAAAGCGCATTAAAAAGCTGAGGCCACTTGTGCCACGTTCTATATCACGACTGATACCACCTGTTTGTCTATCAAGGTGAAAAGCAAGCTCTAAACTATGCAAGTGTTTAAATACTTTTAAGCCAATATGGCGCATTGCGTGCTCAGTAACACGGCCAAATAACGCATCGCGTACTTCACCAAAAAATACACTGGCAAAGCGCAGTAAACCATAGGCGATCAGCAAGGCAATAGGAACGCTTAATAGCGGGTTGATACTCGCATCAACCGCGTCAATTATTTCTTTTAGTGCCCAAGGCATCAGCAATGTGGCGCCTTTTGCAGCAATAAGCGCCATTACGGCTAAAATAACGCGGCCTTTAAAGGTCATTAAATAGGGCCAGAGTGTTTTGATGCTTTGTGATAGGTTCATTGCATCAGGCGATCTTGTCACTTGTTCTTTGCGGCTCATTCCACGCATGGGGGTCTCTTAAAATCAATTTGATAAAAATAGGCAAAAGCTTTCGTGTTTTAGGCAAGTGTAATTTGCAAATTTACCTCTATACTGAGTGAAGTATACACCAGTGCATTAGCAAATTAGTTAATTGCATGAGTTAAACACGAAGAAAATTAAGGAGTAAGCATGAAAACCGTCGGTTATGCAGCACATGATTCTGAAAAACCATTAGAGCCGTATCATTTTGAACGCCGTGCACTTCGTGATGAAGATGTATCAATTGAAATTCTATATTGTGGCGTGTGCCATTCAGACTTACATACAGCAGAAAACGATTGGGGCTGGACTCAGTATCCTGTCGTACCAGGCCATGAAATTGTTGGCCGTGTCCTTGAAGTAGGCAGTGGCGTTACAAAATATAAAGTAGGCGATAATGTCGCTGTAGGTTGTATGGTTGATAGCTGTTTAAGCTGTGACCAGTGTCATCACGGTGAAGAGCAGTTTTGTCGCGAAGGGATGGTAGGAACCTACTCAGGACAAGACCGTATCAGTGGTGAACTCACTCAAGGTGGTTATTCAAAGCACATTGTGGTGCGTGAAGAGTTTGTATTGAGCGTGCCAAAAGGCTTAGACCTTGCTAAATGTGCACCAATTCTATGTGCGGGTATCACAACGTATTCGCCACTACGCACGTGGAATGTCGGCCCAGGTAGCCGTGTTGGTGTGATTGGTTTAGGTGGTTTAGGCCACATGGCGATTAAAATCGCAGCTGCAATGGGCGCACATGTTACGGCAATTAGCCGTAGTGATAAGAAAAAACAGCAGGTTTTATCTTATGGCGCAAAAGATTTATTGGTATCGAGTGATGAAGCAGCCATGCAAGCGCATGCTAATCAATTTGATGTGATCATTAATACCATTCCGGTAAAACACGACTTTACGCCGTATATTCCGCTTTTGGATATTGATGGTACGCAAGTATTGGTTGGTCAAGTCGGTGAGCTTGCTGAGTCTAACTCAGTGCCGTTATTAATGGGGCGTCGCCGTGTTGCTGGCTCATTAATTGGCGGTATAGCGCAAACCCAAGAGATCCTCGATTTCTGTGCGTTACATAATATTCTGCCAGAAGTCGAAATGATCAATATGGACCAAATTAATGACGCATTCGATAAATTAAAGCAAGGTGATATGGCCTCACGCTTTGTTATCGACATGTCATCATTAGAAGTTTAACTTGTTTAAAAAGTTAAACTAACTAAGCGGGTCTAGTTAGGCTCGCTTTATTTTAGTTACTTTTATTTAAGTAATACCTTGTGTTTTATTTTTTTACCCTCATTATAGCCCTGTTATCCGCTTAATTTATTGGTCAGTTCTTGTTACGGTTTTTCTCAGTCATTATCTTGCTATTTACTGTGTTCTTTAGTGCACAGAGCATGGCTATGCCTGACAATCACTCACACTATGCTGCGACTAAATTGTTCCAAGTCGAGCTGACTAAAACCCCAGTTATTTCTCAAACTCATACAGTTGAACACCCTAAACCGGTAGAACCATCGGGGTTTGATACCCTTGTGCCGCGTTTAACTGCCAGTAATTCATCATTGTTTCTTTATCATAGTCAGGTTGATCCTGATTACGAGCTATTGATTGAATTCTTTGCTGAAGATTGGGGAAAAGAGCACTTTTTAGCGCCGCCAGGTGCTGTGCGTGTGATCCCATGGTTTGCGTTAGCCACTCAACGTAAATCCCGCATTAGTGGCTGGAAAGACGCTAATCTCTTGTACAAAGCCAATACGACCTATCATAGCTAAACGACTTCCTTCGTTACTTTTATATTTTTGGAATTAATTTTTACCGGCTGACAATGCCGGAAGGAAGTCATGTATGTCACATAAATCTAAGCCGGCGCTATGGCGTCGTCTAAAAATGAGTTATGTCGCTATGATAGCGGCGTGTATTTTACTAGCGGTAAGCGCATTACCTAATCTTTATCCTAACAAATCTTGGTTGCACATTAGCTTGCCAGATCAAACTGTGACGCTGCAAAGTGTGACAACGTCACTAAATCAACATGGTTTTGAAGTGACTGAAGCCAATGATAGCCAAGCACAACTGGCTATTTTATTAGCTGAGCCGACTCAAAGTGCTAATGCGTTGAGCTTTATAAAAACGCAATACCCACAGCTAAAGGTTAAAATTGTTGAGCATGCGACAAGCCCACAATGGCTTCAGCAGCTGGGTCTTTCACCGATTAAATTGGGACTCGACTTAAATGGTGGCGTTTTATTTGTGCTTGATGTTGACCTAGATAAAGCAATGCAAGAGCACTTAAACAGTGTGTATCAACAAACTAAATTGACGCTTCGTAAAGACAAAATTCGTGGGATCCGTGCAAGTGAAGTAAAAGATGGAGTTGAGTTACAAATTTTACCAAGTGGTGAGGAGCAACTTGCAGGACTTGTCTCAACGTTACAAGGTCAATTCAAAGGCCTGATGCAAACTAAATCAACAACGAATAACCTAACCACGGTATTACTGCATTTTAATGAGCAAAGCCAAAACGAATTCAATAAACAAGTTATGGCGCAAAGCTTAACAACCCTGCGTGGTCGCATTGAAGAGCTTGGTATTACTGAAGCGGTAACGCAAAGACAAGGTAAGCAGCGCATTCGTATTGAGTTACCCGGTGTGCAGGACCCATCAGAAGCGAAACGTATTATTGGTGCAACTGCGACCCTTGATTTTTACCAGGTCGTCGAAGTCGGTGGTAAAGCGTTTAATGTACAAGGCGGTGGCGTTGTTAATTTAGATCCGATGGCGATTTTTTCAGGTGATCACATTAATAATGCCAGTGTTGGCAAAGATGAATGGGGCAAGCCTTTAGTTCAGCTTAGTTTAGATTCGCAAGGTGGCGATGCGATGTCTGCTTTTTCAAAGCACAACATAGGTAAACCAATGGCCACGGTGTATTCTGAATACTCGCGGGATGCGAATGGCGACGTTGTGAAAAAAAGCGAAGTGATCAATGTAGCAAACATTGCCCAGCATTTAAGTTCTCGTTTTAGCATTACTAATATGAAAAGCCCGCAAGCAGCTTACGATTTAGCGCTTTTACTACGCGCAGGGTCGCTTACAGCGCCAGTGACAATCGTTCAAGAACAAACCATAGGCCCAAGCTTAGGTAGTGAAAACATTGAACACGGTTTAGCAGCGTTAATGCTGGGTATCGGTATTACCCTTGCCTTTATGGCGCTTTGGTATCGTCGCTTAGGGCTGATTGCCAATATTGCTTTATTGCTTAATCTAACGGCTTTAGTTGGTTTAATGTCGTTATTACCGGGGGTTGTACTGACTTTACCGGGTATTGCAGGGCTTGTACTGACGATAGGGATGGCAGTGGATACCAATGTGATTATCTTTGAGCGAATAAAAGAAGAGAAGCGCAAAGGTCGACCTACATATCAAGCGATTGAGCAAGGTTATAACCAAGCATTTACGACCATTTTTGATGCCAATGTGACTACGATGATCACGGCAATTATTTTATACGCCATTGGTTATGGGCCGGTGAAAGGCTTTGCAATCACGTTAGCGCTTGGGCTATTAACCAGTGTCTTTACTGGCGTTTATATTTCGAAAGCGCTTAGCCAAACACTCTACATTAAACTAACTAATTTAACGGGGGCTAAAGCATGAGTTGGTCAACATTAACTGCACCGAGTAAAGCGCGCGTTTTAGGATTACTGCTAAGTTGTGTTTTAGTCATCGCGAGCTTAAGTGTTTTATCTGTAAAAGGGCTAAACTTTGGCCTTGATTTTACAGGTGGCTACATCACGGAAATTAACACAACGTCAGTCACGACAATTTCTGATTTAAAGGCAAAGTTAAGCCCCGAGGTTGCGAGTAAATTAGCCATCAGTAAAGCGGGTGAATATCACTTTGTTTTAAGAGAAGCTCCAGAGGCTAGCAAAGCGAGTACTTGGCAAGCAGAGCTGAATGAACAAGGCGTCGACTATAGCGTATTATCTAGCTCATTTTTAGGCTCACAAGTGGGTGATGAGCTTTTTGAACAGGGCTGTTTAGCTTTATTTGCAGCGCTGATTGCAATTATGGTTTATCTTGCCGTGCGCTTTGAATGGCGACTCGCAGTTGGTTCGGTGGTTGCACTGTTACATGATTTAATCTTAGTGCTAGGTTTGTTTTCTTTGCTAGGGCTTGAGTTTAATTTAACCGTGCTGGCGAGTTTACTGGCTATTATTGGTTATTCATTAAATGACTCAATTATTGTTGGCGACAGAGTCAGAGAGCTTTTACGTATTCAGCCAGACAATCAACGCATAAATACCCATGTTGTGATTAATGATGCAATTGGCTCTACGTTAACGCGTACATTGATCACCTCAGGCACAACACTTGCTACCATTGCCTGTATTTGGCTGCTTGCAGGGGCTGCATTAACGGGTTTTGCTATCGCGTTATTTGTGGGCATTGTGGTGGGGACATTCTCATCGATTTGTATCGCCGCGACCTTGCCGCAGTTATTGGGGTTAAGTTCAGAAAATTACACCCAAACACTGGATGATAAAACCAAAGCCTATATGGAGATGCCGTAAGTCAGTTTTATAACTTACTTTCATCAGCCGCTATTTTTCCATAGAATAGCGGCTTTTCTGTTTTAACTGCTTTGATATGAATAAAACACACGTAATTGAACATTTACACTTTGCGCTTGAGGCACAACTGCAAAACGCTAAAGAAGCGGCAAAAGCGGCCCATGATGCAGCAACTCACGAAGAAAGTGTTGCTGAAACTCAATACGATACCTTGGGTTTAGAAGCCGCTTATTTAGCGCAAGGGCAAGCTGAGCGAGTTAATGAGTGCTACCGTGATATTCAGGCATTCAATACGGTGTTTAAAGAAAGCGAATTTAATAAGGTTCGTGAAGGTGCATTAGTGTGTCTTATCGATGAGCAAGATAACGCAAAGTGGTTCTTTATGGGTCCAAGTGCTGGTGGCTTAGTGGTCACCGTAAAAGAGCAACCGATTTATGTTGTAACCCGAGAAGCGCCGTTAGGTAAACAACTGATTGGCAAGCAAATTGATGATGAAGTAACACTGACTATTGCAGGAAATAAGCAGTTTTACAACATTACTGAAATACTCTGATCTAGAAAGTTTATTAATCAATAAATTTCATCTTAAGGTAAAAAATAACTCGTTGGTCACAAAGCTAAAAACCCTCTATAAATCACATCAAGCTTAATGCTTATAAGCACCCATCTAGTTAAGTGAAGTTTAGCCTCATGCGTTCACTTAATTGGTTGGGTGTTTTCATTTTTTTCATAAGACTTAATTTAGGAAAAGTCGTGTTTAAAACCTTGATTGTGGTTGATAACAATGAGCAACGTATTGCTCAAAATTTCGAAAATGTCATTACCTTTGACACCTACTTACGTGATTACCCAAAACATAATGAGCCAAAAACGCGCATTTTAAACTTGTGTGATACAGGGCAGTATTTAAGTAAAGGTTATTATTGTTCTTTGCTTGCTGAAGCGAGAAAGCATCAGGTATTACCGAGTGTAAAAACAATTAATGCGCTCCGTAGCGATGAGCACAGCACGCGTCATAAAGAGCTTGCTGGTGGCACTGTCTTTTTTGGTCACACAGATCAAGAACAGCAAAGTAAAGCAACCAAAGCATTATTCTCGCAATATCCTGCGCCTATTTTGGTGTGTGATGAGCATGGTGTTGTGAAGCAAGGCACGATTGCATCATTAGATGACACTGGCTTTACAGAGTTTGTAAAACAACTCAGTAGCTTTACCGAGTCTGTGTGGCGCATTCACGATAAAAAACGTCGTTACCGTTGGGATATGGCTATATTGGTTGATCACCAAGAAAAAGTGCCGCCAAGTGATAAAGATGCCATTGCTAAATTTATTAAAGCAGCCGCTAAACATGGTATTTATGCTCAAGCACTGACATTTGATGAAATTACCAATATTGCACAATTTGATGCGCTATTTATTCGTCAAACAACGGCCATCGACCATCCAACTTATCGCTTAGCAAGTAAAGCACAAAGCATAGGGTTAGTGGTGATTGATGATGCAGAGTCAATACTGCGCTGTTGTAATAAAGTGTATTTGCACGATGCCTTTAATTATCAAAAAGTGCCGAGTTTAAAAACTCACGTTGTGGCTGATACACGTGAAGAGACAATTGAAAGTTTAGAAGCAAACTTTAGCTACCCACTGGTATTAAAAATGCCAGAAGGCTCTTTTTCAAAAGGCGTATTTAAAGTTGCTAATCGTGATGAGTTAGTTGCTAAGTTAACTGAGCTGTTTGAGTTTAGTTCACTTGTGCTTGCACAAGAGTACATGTACACCGAATACGACTGGCGTGTCGGGGTGTTAAATGGCCGTGCAATTTATGCGTGTCGTTATTTAATGGCGCGTAATCACTGGCAAATTTACAACCATGATGCAAAACGCTTTTTCTCAGGTGGTTTTGAAACCTTGCCAACGTTTGAGCTACCTAAAGTTGTACTTGATGCAGCATTAAAAGCTTGTAAAACGGTGGGTAAAGGTTTGTATGGTGTTGATGTTAAAGAGCATCAAGGTAAAGCATACGTGTTAGAAGTGAATGACAACCCGAGTATCGACCATAAAGTCGAAGATGCCTATTTAGGTGATGAGCTTTATATGATCATTATGGATGAGTTTAAACAACGCCTAGAAGCACGAGGCCGCGGTTAATGAACGCATCTGTTTGTCAAATCCGCTTTGCCAATGCAACGGATTTGACGGCTCTTGTCGCCATTGAAGAGCAAAGCTTTAGCCAAGATAGATTAAGTAGCCGTAGTTTAAAACGCTGGATCAGCGCAAGCCACGGCTTATTGATGGTGGCTGAGGTAGATAATCAACTGGTTGGTTATGGTTTAGTGTGGTGCCACAAAGGGACACGCCTTGCTCGGTTATATTCACTGGCGGTTTTGCAATCTCAGCAAGGTAAAGGTATTGCTTCAAAGTTACTACTTGCGCTTGAAAATGAAACGGCTAAACGGGGCCGTTTATACATGCGTTTAGAAGTTGCGGTAAACAACCAATCAGCAATTCGTTTATATGAAAAACTGGGTTACCAGGTGTTTGGTCATTATAGTGATTATTATGATGACCATAGTGATGCCCATCGAATGCAAAAAAACATTCGTCGTAATATCGAATTTAATGCCGATAAGCACACGCCTTGGTATCAGCAAACAACCGAGTTTACCTGTGGTCCTGCGGCGCTATTAATGGCAATGTCATCCTTGAATGATACCGCAATGAGCCAACTCAAAGAGCTGGATATATGGCGTGAAGCCACGACTATTTTCATGACTTCAGGGCATGGCGGTTGCCATCCTCTAGGGTTAGCACTTGCAGCAATGAAACGTGGTTTTAAAGCTGATGTAGTTTTAAATACCCGTGATACTTTGTTTATTGACGGGGTGAGAAGCGAAAAGAAAAAAGCCATTTTGCATACCGTACACAATCAGTTTGTGGCTGAAGCAATAGCTGCAAAACTGCCTGTGAGGTATCAAGAGTTAACCTTGGCCTCCATTGAAGATTGGCTTGCTGAGGGTAAAGCGGTGGTGTTATTGATCAGCACCTATCGGTTTGATGGTAAAAAGTCACCGCACTGGGTGTGTGTAACGCATATTGATGAGCATTGCTTGTACGTGCATGACCCGTTTTGTGAAAACGAAAAACAATTGGCGATTGATTGTCAGCATGTCCCAATAGCCAAAGCTGATTTTAACAAAATGGCGAGTTTTGGTTCATCAAGACTCAGCACTGCGATGGCCTTTTATTTATAATTTTAATTGTTAGTTTGATTTGGAAGTACAGTGACTCTGAGTAGTTTATTTGATATTGCCCCTTATTCTTGGTCAGCAATTGGTAGCGCCGCATTTTGCGGCGCAATTATTGGTATGGAGCGTCAGTTACGCGGTAAGCCTGTTGGTATTCGTACCTCCGCACTCATTGTGTTAGGTACCTACTTATTTCTTGCTACTGCATTTATGTTGCATGGCGATGTGATAGACCATTCACGTGTAGTGGGCCAAATTATCACCGGTATTGGCTTTTTAGGTGCCGGAGTAATGCTTGCAAAAGATGGCGCGGTAGTTGGTGTAACATCCGCTGCAACGATCTGGGTATTAGCATCAATTGGTGTTGTCATTGCCACCGACAACTTACTAGCTGCAATAAAACTATCTGTGCTAGTAGTAGGTATTTTATATGGTGTAGATGTACTTGAAGCTAAATTTAAGAGTTTAGGTCGCGGCGTGCATGCCCGTGTAAAACGCTATTCAAAGTTGTATTATCGAAAAGAAAAGTGAAGTTAGATAATAGATTAGAGTGAGTCATGGAGCCTTGTTACACGATAAAGCCTGCTAGTTTAGACGATTTGTTACTTGTTGATAGTCAAATTCCTGAGTTTGATGGCCGAAATACCCTTAGCAAATTACAAGCACAGTGTGCAGAGGTTGAGCACCTAGCTTTAGTTGCCTATATCGATAATAAGCCTGTGGCCTACAAACTGGGTTATGCATTAGATTCAAATACTTTCTATAGCTGGCTTGGCGCAGTAGCGCCAAAGTGCAGAGGAAAGGGGATTGCACAGGCATTATTAAACGCACAAGAAACATGGGTTCAAGAGCACAATTACCGAGCTATTAAAGTTAAGTCGATGAACCGTTTTCCTGCAATGCTGAGTATGCTGATTAAAAATAGTTATGCAATAGTGGGTTATGAAGACAGAGGCTGCCCACAAGCTAGCAAAATTTTATTCTCCAAAGTCTTTGATTAGCCTAATAAATTCTAGACTACTCATACTCGGTGTGATGCCATTTTTAAACGTTTGACCATGAATATTGGCCATCTCGCCTGTTGTTAAAACAAGAATACTTCCGTCACTGAGCTCAAACGGAGTATTGACGGTAGCTAAGCCACACGTTTTCTCGCCAACGAGTGTTACATTTTCAAGCGATGATAGGCCAATTGCTAAAGCTTCAGCAGAACTTGCGACACTAGAATCAATCAAAACATAAATCCCAATAGGCTGATGTTTTAAATGATAGGTATCTGGTTGGAAATTGATTTTTTGTAGCGAGCTTTCATGGGCTATTCCATCTTTAAAACCAAATCTAGTAATGCTTCCAGATGACAAATGGAATTCACCTAATGTCTGTGTAGCGTCAAAAAAGGGGGAAAGTGCTTGTAACATCGGCCACATATTGCCGCCGCTATTTTTTCTTAAATCAATAATCCAGTATCGAGAGTTCTCGTTGTCTTGAGATTTTATCTTATTAATTAAATTACGAACATATTGAGATTTTTCTTCCGTGGTCGTTGTGCCAATACTGGAAATTTTTAGATAAGCAAGTTTACCTTTTTGAAAATTCAGCTTAATTTTACTGTTATTAACACAGCGTTTTTTAGCACTAAAGAAAGTTGTATTTAAACCTTTAACTTTTAGGTAAGTGTGCGGCTCATTAAGTGATTTTATGAGTGATTTTAGGTTTAAGTTACCATATTCGAGATAAGCTGCTCTATTAGCATAATCAGTTTTATGGATAAAATGTAGGTCAATTAACTGTTTTACTTCTTGATAATTTGGTTCTGCAAATAAAGTTAAACTGCAAAAAGAAATATGGGCTAAAAGGCACCCTTTGAAAATAGTCATTTTTTGCAATTTACTACTCACTATTTTGGCAGGCTTAATAAAAAGTGTACTCCCTCGTTGCTATCTATTACTGAGATATTACCTTGTAGTTGCTGCGTTACAATTTTTTTAGCAATACTAAGACCTAACCCCATTCCTGTATGGTTGTTTTTTCCTTTATAGAAAGGTGTAAAAATAGCGTTGATCTGATCATCTTCGATTCCGATGCCATTGTCAGTGTAATGAATTTTCAATATACCATTGTAATCTTGCATATCAATTTTGATTCGTGGTTTTTCAACGCCTAAAAATGCGTGCTCCATAGAGTTTTGTAGCAAAATGAACAGCACTTGTTTTAGTAAATCTATTTCAATTTCACATTCTGACTTGGAAGGCGAGTAACTAACCTCAAGCTTGGCATTCGTATCTTTAAGTGGTTGTGTTAAATGGTTAGTTAATGTATCAGCTAACTGTTTGAGGCTAAAGGGAGACTTTGATGATTGAGCTTTTGTGTATAGCAAGTCTTGTAAAATACGTATTTTATGGGCACAGGTGGTGAGGTTCCGTGTTAATAACTCATTAGTATTAGCCATTGTTTCAAGAGCCTTATATAGAGCTTTTTGGCCTAAACTTTTATTTTCAAGACTTTGGTGCGTGTTAGTAATTGATAAATTAGCCACATCAACTGCGGTTATGCAATTACCGAGTGGGGTGTTGAGTTCATGGGCAATCCCTCTTATTAGAGTAGCCAACTCCTCGAACTGTAGTTGTTCAAATGCTTGTTTTTGCTGATGAAGTAATTTTAGTTGGGCTTCAAAACTATGCTTGATGGTTTCAAGTAATTTAATAACAGGTTCACTGTAACTATGCGGTTTATTATCTAAAATACATATCGTACCAAAAGGGGTCGCATCGCCGGCTGATATAGGTAACCCCAAGTAAGAAATCATATTTAACTTTATATCTGGGTTATCTTTCCAATTTTCATCAACCAGTGCGTTAGATATTGATAATAGCTTTTGCGTTTTTATGACATGCTCGCAATATAGGCCAGAGCCATCTAAGCTTTCACAATCACCGATGTTATAGGGATTTTCGAGATGATCATTTTTTGAAAAAACACTGATAACGTTGTCTTCAACTTTCATAATTAAAGCAACGGGCACTTTTGCAAACATCGCTAAAACCTCAAGGGTTTTATTCCAACTTTGTACTAATTCATTATAATCAGGTTGATACATTATTTCCGACTCAGAGAAAAAATTACTGCTATCTGAAAGCTTAGTTACAAATTTAATTTCGGCAAATTAATGCTTGACTTAAATGATATTTTCAAAAATTTCTGAGTTTATCTTACTCGTTATCCGAATAACTTACGTCGCACAACTGTCCTGTATTCACTAGGGGTTTGTGATAGTACTTTCTTAAATACCCGTGTTAAATGACCTTGGTCGTTATACCCGACTTCAAGGGCGACTTCTTGAATCGATAAGTTTGAAGAGGCGAGTAATTCTTTTGCTGTTTGCACGCGAAGTTGTTGCCAGTATTCAATGGGGGTTTGGCTGGTGGCTTGGCGAAAGCGTCGAGTAAAGGTGCGATAGCTAAGGTTGAATTGTGCTGCAATCTCTTGCAAAGATAACTCTGATGTTAGGTTGTTTTTTAACCAAAACTGTATTTGAGCAATGAGTTCATCAGGATGCTTATCGACAGCTCCCTCAAGATAACGTTGATCTTCATATGGCTTACGGATTTCATGGGAAAAATTACGCTCAACATGTTGTGCAGCTTCTCGGCCGTAATATTGACTAATAATATGCACAATAACATCGGCAAGCGCATTTAAACTCGCAACTGTGTACATGCGCTCAGATTGCGTGATAAAAAAGTCAGGCTTGAGCTGGACTTTAGGGTAGTCACGTTTAAATTGCTCTGCGTAATGCCAGTGAGTGGTAGCAGGGTGACCATCCAGTAATCCTGCTTCTGCAACTAAACAATTACCTGTGCCTACACCAATAATATGACTTCCTTGCTGCCATGAATCCTTTAACCATTGCACTAATTTTTTTTGTTTATTGACGACAGGACGCGGATTACGCCAGATGCCAGGTACAATTATTAAATCACTTGTAGGGGCGGTGACTGTTTCACAGTCAGGTATGATTGCCAGCCCCGTTCTGTTGGGTATAGGCGCCAAGTTACTGGCTACTAAGTTGATATTTAGAGGACAAAACTGTTGAGACTGATGATGGCTTTTGGCAAACGCTTCGCCAGCCCTCAACATCTCAATTGGTAGCGTGAGGCTGGTAATTAATAAATGGGGATAAACCAAGATACTGATTTCGGTGGCTTTAGTTTGTTGAAGTTTTGTCACTTTAATTGCTCCGACCAGTTGTTTTTGGCATTTCATGCATAATATTTGGCTATTTAAGCATAAAGAAGCGTTGGTAATCCATTTAAACTTAAGCGAATTATCGTAACACGTTTTCTCAAGGTAAATTATGACAGCATTACCCGTTATTGTTGGTATGGGTGGTATTAATGCCGCTGGCCGCACTTCTTTTCATCAAGGTTATCGTCGTATCGTGTTAGACAGCTTGGACGCAAAAGCCCGTCAGGAGACATTTTTAGGCTTAGCGACTTTAATGAATTTAGTTACATTGACAGACGGTGTTTTAAAAGATGCAAATGGTAATACCGTCAATGAAGCAGATATTGAAACACAATTTGGCGAGCAAATTTTAGCTGGCACACTTATTCGTAAAATTGAAAAAAATCACTTCGATGTAGATGCAACGCCATGGCAGCAAAAAATGACGTTAACAGCGTCTGATGAACAACAGATTGTTTTTGAAACGCGTCGTCGTGATTTACCATCTCCAGTGCCAGCAAGTTGGCAGGTCGAAGACCTTAGTGATAAAAAAGTGAAAGTCACTATTAGTGCTGATCTTGCTATCAAGCATGACAGCACGCGTGATAATCCAATTAAAGCGGCAGGTCAATTACCGACAGGTTTTGAACCTTCAGCAATGTATAACAGCCGTTATCAACCAAGGGGCTTACAAGCAACTATTTTTGCCGCAACCGATGCTATTCGTTCAACAGGTCTGCCGTGGCAGCAGGTAATGAACAGTGTTGAGCCTGATCAAATTGGTACATACTCAGCTTCTGTGGCAGGTCAAGTTGATGATGAGGGTTTTGGTGGATTGATACGTGCGCGTCAACAGGGCGATCGCGTAAGTACTAAACAGCTTGCACTTGGCTTAAACACCATGTCGACTGACTTTATCAATGCCTATGTAACAGGTAATGTGGGTACAACTTTTACCACATCAGGCGCGTGCGCCACGTTTTTATATAACCTGCGTGCCGCAGTAAACGATATTCAAGCGGGTCGTACACGAGTAGCTATCGTAGCGTCTGTTGAGTGTGCTATCACGCCAGAAATCGTTGAAGGTTTTGGTAATATGAGCGCACTTGCAAATGAAGAAGGTTTAAAGCGTCTTGATAATACTGATGTGGTTGATCATCGCCGCACAAGTCGTCCATTCGGTGAAAACTGTGGTTTTACTATTGGTGAAGGTGCACAGGTTGCAATTTTAATGGATGATGCACTGGCATTAGAGTTAGGTGCTGATGTGTTAGGCAGCGTTGCTGATGTGTTTGTCAATGCAGATGGTATTAAAAAATCAATCACAGCGCCGGGTCCTGGTAACTATATTACAATGGCTAAATCTGTTGCATTGGCGAGCAGTATTGTTGGTCAAGAAGCGGTACAAAAAAGAAGCTTTATTTTGGCACATGGCTCGAGCACGCCACAAAATCGCGTAACAGAATCATTAATTTATCATAAAGTAGCACAGACATTTGCGATTGATAATTGGAAGGTTGCAGCACCTAAGGCGTATGTGGGTCATACTATAGCGCCAGCTAGTGGAGATCAGTTAGCTATGGCGTTAGGTGTGTTCAGTCATAATATTATGCCGGGTATCACGACAATCGATAAAGTGGCGGATGACGTTTATAGCGAGCATTTAGATATTCGTACTCAACATTACCAATGCGATGCAATGGACATTGCATTTATTAACTCTAAAGGATTTGGTGGTAATAACGCAACGGCAACAGTACTTTCACCAACAATCACATTAAAAATGCTAGCAAAGCGTCATGGTGATGCGGTTATGGCGCAATATCAAGACCGTCATACTCAAGTTGCACAAGCCCAAGCTGACTACCAAAAACAGGCTGATTTAGGTCATTATGAGCTTATATATCGTTTTGGTGATGGACTAATTGACGAAAATGACATTGAAATTTGTGAAGATTCAATGACAATCCCTGGTTTTGATAAGAGGATTTTGTTAACAAAATCAAACCCATACCAGGATATGTTTTAAGATCAAGACATGTTTAAGCACATTCTTGACAGCAAGGCGCTTTTAAAGCGCCTTTTTTAGTGCTATAAATGTTCCTATCTAAGGGAATTGGAGCAATTACTCATGATCAAACTTACTAAATTTGCTGTACTTTGTTCACTAATCGGATTACCAACACATACTTTAGCACGAGACGTTAATGACTTAGGTATTGACGTACAAGCTGCTACATCGGCCTATATCGTTAAAAATCAAAATCCGCGTTTTGCTGGTAGCTACAATGGCTCTCGATTAGAAGGGTGGGCGTTAATGTCGTATGTAGTTGACACACAAGGTAAAGCGAAAGACATTGAAGTGATCATGGCCTCCGATACCCGTGGTAGTGAAGAAAACGCAGAGAAATATTTAACTAATTTAGAGTTTGCACCAGCCACTAAAGGGGGTAAAACAGTTGAAGGTGGGTATCTATTTTCATTTGAAGTAGGGAAATATTTTAACGGTTACTCAAATGATAAAGCGAGCCGTGGTTTTATTAATGAATACGATGAAATTAATAAAATGCTGCAAGCCAAAGAGTTTAAAAAAGCTGAGCAGTCATTGGCTAAGTTATATAAAGATCACACCAAAAACACCTCTGAGCAGGCGTTATTTGCTTGGTTAAAAAGTCAATTTTATTACTACCAACAGCAATGGTTTGGCTTTGATGAGCAATTGTCGATAGCCTATTTATTGCGAGCAAAATTACCAACAGATATTCAGTATTTAGTCGCTAAAAGTGCTCTGCAGTGGTATAGCTTTAAGGGCGATTTTAACCTCGCTTACAATGCTATTTATGCACTTGATAATATCGAAGGTAAAGAATTCTCAGAAGAAAACAAACTTGCTACAATTAAGCAAATTGATGACTTGTTAGCCCGCACACCGCAAATCAATTCACAAATTAGTGTTTCAAAAGATAAGCTGTCTTATTTATCTTTGTCTCGCGGTTCTATCAAGATAGAGGGCGCAAGTGATGTATCCAAATTACAGATCCGTTGTGCTGATCAAGTCATTGATCTTGAAGCCAGTGAGTTAGTTAACTATGTCATTGATGAGCAAAGTAGACGCTGCGGTTTATTAGTTAAATCTGCAAACCCAGCTGAAATTAAAGTTAAACAAACCGGGTATGCCATTGTTAACTCTAAATACGATGCTAGTTAGCTGTTTACTTTAAGCGTTTAACATACCTTAGCGTTACGAAATTAATTAATGCCATTAAAAAGGCAATTTCGTAGCGACTGAATGCCACAGCTATGCCAATAAGTCCCATATTCCAAATACTGGCTGCTGTGGCTGTTCCATAAGTTGAATTTTTGTTCTTCAAAATGGCACCGCCACCGATAAAGCCAATACCTGTGATAATCCCTTCTAGTACTTTTGATTCTGCCTCTGAGCTTGTTAATACAGACATGCCTACTAATGCATAACCACAAGATGCAACGGCTACTAACGGAAAAGTTCGAAGACCAGCGCCATTACTGGTTTTTTCACGGTCAAATGCCATGGGCAAGGCAAGTAAATATGCAATCCCTAAGTGAATTAAATTATCGAGAATTTCATACCAATCAAAATTAAAGTCCATACTTAGCTCCTTGCGATGTTAATTTTGACTGAGCTGCAATTTCAATACCCGATCAACAAATTTAATAAAATGAGGAAACTAGGGACATGTAGCCGGGTTTTAAAAAGTAAGGCTTGGTATAATTTGCGCTTTTTACGCATTGCTATGTCATTTTTTCAGTCTTTTGGCTGTTTGAATTTCAGCCATGCTAACAGTATGCTAATCACGCTGAATAAATAGGCTTCACTTTGAAACATTCCACCCCACCTCTTGAAAAGACCGCGCTTGCACTGTGTATGTTTGGTGCTCTCATTGCTGTTATATTGCCGGACATTATCACTGAGCAAGTACAACCGTTTGTACAAATGGTTTTAAAGTGGATAGGTAGTAGCTTTTTCTTGATGATCAATTTTTTATTGTTTGCCATCATAATATTAGCCGTAAGTCCATTAGGAAGCCGCAAAGTTGGTGGCGAACATGCTGTTGTCGAGTATTCAAACTTTGGTTGGTTTGCTATGCTGTTTGCTGCTGGAATGGGCTCAGGGTTGGTTTTTTGGGGTGTAGCAGAGCCTGCATTACACTCCCTTGACCCACCACTTAAACAAAGCTTATACCCAGACAGACTAGCAAGTAGCTTGGCTTTAACCTTGGTCAATTGGGGAGCTCATGCTTGGGCTCTTTATGCAGTCTTTGCATTAGTTCTTGGCGGGTTAACACAGTACAGTGGTAAGTCAGGAGATATATGTGCTCCTGTTTTAACGGCACTTGGCAACCGGTTTGATAGATCTGCAAAATATACAGTCTCGTTTATTGTAAAATTAACTGCGGTGCTCTCGATATTTTTTGGTGTAGTGGGGACCATAGCAAATTCAACTTTACTGATCAGTAAAGGTGTTGAGATCGAGTTGGGTGTTACTTCAACATTATTAGTTGGGTCTTTAATCGTTTGTTTGTTAGCAGTTATTTATTCTCTGTCGGTTAAGTTTGGTTTACGTCGCGGTGTGCAATCACTGAGCATATTTAATGTGCTTTTGGCATTTAGTTTGCTCGTTTGGTTGCTAATAGTGGTGCCGATTGCGCCTATTATTAAAATTGCATTAGATGGAACCGGCTACTATTTACAGTTACTTGCGACCGGCACTTGGCAATTTGATAGCCAATTAAAAACACCAGATTGGGCCAATCATTGGACATATAACTACTACTTTTGGTGGTTAGCGTGGGGACCATTCGTCGGCGTGTTTCTAGCCAAAATTAGTCAGGGGCGTAAGGTTTGGCAATTTATTATGGCGGTTGTGTGCATTCCAACTTTAGTCACAATTATCTGGTTTGCGACTTTTTCAGGCGCAGCGATTGAATGGGATAGACTCAATCAAGCAGGCATTTTAGCTGCAATTAGACAAGATTACAGCCAAGGCCTATTTGTATTTTTTCATCAATTAGGTTGGCAAGGGACCGTGTTTATTTGGTCAAGTTTGTTATTACTATTGGTATTTGTGGCAACCTCAGCTGACTCTGCAATTTTAGTGATAAGAGAGCTTGTTGGAGCGAAAAATAATCGTGTGACCCTCTACGCATGGTGTTTTGCTTTATTTATATGCAGCTTTTCATTATTGCTGTTACAAGATGAGCCCTTAAATCGTAGCGTTGCAATTTTAGGCGCTTTACCTTTCTTACTAATATTTTTATTGCAGCTGGTTGGTTTTTTAAAAGAGTTTATTCGCGATATTTGTGATTAATACCAACCCAAGAACAATTACCTCAAAGTAGATCACTTAATTAAGCGAGTTGGTATCACTACATTTTCTTACAGTAAAATTAAGCGTTTGCTATTATGCTCATAAAATAAGCTTAAGTGTATTGGAGGACCCATGCTTAAATCTTTGTATGTGCTTCTATCTATTAGTTTACTAAGTGGCTGTACTGTAATTGGCTTAGTGGCAGATGGTATTGGTGGCCGCTCTAGCCAAGCACAACCTGCAACAGCCAATTCAGCCCCAAAAGAAAACAACCGTGTGAACTACGGAATGACCATGACGATGATAGGTTACGAAATCGATAAAGCTATTGTTGAAGGGCTAGAGAATGGCAGCAAAGACAAAGATGTTGAGCTTAAATGTCGTCAAATAAGTCGTACAGTAAAAGAGTGTGTTGAGGTTCAAGCTGAACCAAAAAAAAAACCTACATTAATGGATAGCTTCAATGAAGATTAACATTTCGAGACTCGTTATTTGCTTAGTAAGTTATCAATTAGTGGGTTGTACTGTGGCTGGTTCATTAGTAGATGGCTATGCAAAAAACTCACAACCAACAAACCTTGCAACTACAAATGCAAATCATGCTAAGACTACAATAAAAGATCCCGAGGGTTTCTCATTCGCAAAGCTAGGTTTTGAAATTGACAGTGCTGTGATTGGCTTATTAAAACCGAAAGACAAAGAACCGCAACTGGTTTGCAGGCAAATCAGTCAAAGTATCAAAGAGTGTGAGGAAATAAAGCCCTCACACTAGTCATTACACATTACAGATATTTTTGATGAAACATTAGGTGTTCATCAATAAAGCTGCTGATAAAGAAGTAACTATGATCATAACCAGCGTGCATGTTAATTTCAGCTGGGTAATCTTTTTCGTTCACGACAGCAAATAAGTTCTCGGTTTTGAGTTGCTCAGTTAAGAAGTTATCGGCTTCACCTTGATCAATACGCATCGGTAAATAATCGTCAGCAATTGCTTTTTTCATTAATTCACAGCTATCGTATTCGAGCCAATTTGCTTTATCACTGCCAAGGTAATTGCTAAACGCCTTTTCACCCCAAGGGCAATTAATCGGGTTCACAATCGGGCTAAAAGCACTGGCGCTAACGTACTGCTTAGGGTTTTTAAGTGCAATCATTAGCGCGCCATGACCACCCATAGAGTGTCCGGCAATGGCTTTTTTGTTAGTAACAGGGAAGTGCGCCTCAATCAGTGCTGGTAACTCAGCAACAACATAATCGTACATGTTGTAATGCACATTATAAGGTGCTTGGGTTGCATTAACATAAAAGCCTGCACCTTGACCAAAATCGTAGTTTTCGTCGTCAGGTACATTATCACCGCGCGGGCTAGTATCTGGGGCGACAATCGCAATACCTAGTTCAGCCGCTTTTTTAAAAGCTCCCGCTTTTTGCATAAAGTTTTCATCAGTGCAGGTTAAACCTGATAACCAATACATTACAGGTACTTTATTCGTTTCGCTGGCACCAGGCGGTAAAAATATAGCAAAGCGCATGGCACAATGTGTACTATTAGCTTGGTGGATATATTGTTTATGCCAGCCACCGCTGACTTTTGTTGAGCTTATGTTTTCTAGCATAACCACATCCTTGAAACAAAAGTGCTAGGTAGTAACCTAGCGCAAAAGTAAAAGATTAATAATGAATAACTGAGCGAATACTCTTACCTTCGTGCATTAAGTCGAAAGCTTCATTGATATCTTCCAGTTTCATGGTGTGTGTGATGAAATCATTTAACGCAAACTCACCATTCATATAGCGCTCAACAATCTCTGGTAGCTCAGAGCGACCTTTAACGCCACCAAATGCGCTACCACGCCATACTCGGCCTGTTACCAGTTGGAATGGACGAGTAGAGATCTCTTGGCCTGCACCTGCAACACCAATGATTACCGATTCACCCCAACCTTTGTGACAACACTCAAGAGCAGAGCGCATTACATTAACGTTACCGATACATTCGAATGAGAAATCAACACCGCCGTCAGTCATTTCAACGATAACTTCTTGGATTGGTTTGTCGAAGTCATTTGGATTGATTAAATCAGTTGCACCTAGTTTAGTAGCAAGATCAAATTTACTGGTGTTGATATCAACACCAATGATACGGCTTGCACCCGCCATTTTCGCCCCGATAATCGCTGATAAACCAATACCACCTAAGCCAAAAATAGCGACAGTATCGCCTTTTTGAACTTTTGCTGTTTTAGTAACAGCACCCATACCGGTTGTTACACCACAACCAAGTAAACAAATTTCTTCAAGCGGCGCTTCTTTACTTACTTTAGCAAGTGAAATCTCTGGTAATACAGTGTACTCAGAGAACGTAGAGCAACCCATGTAGTGATAAATTGGTTGACCATCTTTATAGAAGCGCGTTGTGCCATCTGGCATTAAACCTTTACCTTGCGTTTCACGTACCGCAGAGCATAAGTTTGTTTTGCCAGACTTACACATCTTACACTCGCCACATTCAGCAGTGTAAAGAGGAATAACATGATCGCCTACTTCAACGTGCGTTACGCCTTCACCAACAGCTTCAACAATACCGCCGCCTTCATGGCCTAGGATTGCTGGGAAAATACCTTCAGGGTCTTCACCAGACAAAGTGAATGCATCGGTATGACAAACACCTGTAGCAACAATTTTTACCAGTACTTCGCCTTTTTTAGGCATCATTACATCCACTTCTTCAATTGAGAGTGGTTGATTTGGACCCCAAGCGATAGCCGCTTTTGATTTAATAAAATCAGTCATAACGTTCCCTTATAGTTGTTGGAAGTAAGTAATAAACTTAGTCTATTTTATTTATTTCTCAATGAATGATAATCTTAGTTTTATTAAAACACTTTTACAGTATGGTAATAATGAATCGTTGGCACGGAATTGATGAATTTTTAGCGGTAGCCGAAACCGGTAGTTTTACAAAGGCAAGTAAACTGCTGGGTATGTCAGTGGCGCATGTAAGCCGTTATGTGAGTCAATTAGAAGAACGATTAAACACACAATTGCTAACCCGAACGACCCGTAAAGTAGTGCTAACGCAAGAGGGGCAAGTGTTTGCGCATCAAACAAAACAGTTACAGCATGCTATGGATGATGCCACGGCACTGCTTGCCGAGCAGCAACTGACACCTAAAGGCAGCATCAAACTGACAGCCCCTGTCATGTATGGTGAAAGCTACATAATGCCTGCGGTTCATACATTTATGCAAAAGCACCCAGATATTGAAGTAATCAGTCATTTAAGTAATGAGCAAGTCAATCTATTAGAAGAAGGGTATGACTTAGCTATTCGGCTAGGTCATCTAAAGGATTCATCTTTAAAAGCTCGGCGTATTAGCCAGCGCAGACTCGTTATATGCTGTAGCCCTGAATATATTAATAATTTTGGTCAACCACACAGCGTCAGTGAATTACATCAACATCATTGCCTTATCGGTAATAACAGTTATTGGCGGGTAAAAGAGCAGGGCCAAGATAAGCACATTAAAGTGGCTGGGCGTTTAGCATGTAATAGTGGTTGGGCATTGGTGGATGCAGCTATTAAAGGGTTAGGCATCGTGCAATTACCGGATTATTATGTCAATGAGCATCTAGCCAATGGCAAGTTGACCGCTGTACTTTCGAATGTTGCACCTGCACCTGAAGGTGTATGGGGGGTGTACCCACCTAGGCAATTTATAGCAACCAATGTAAAAGCATTACTTGACCATTTGGTCGCTACAGTTCAAGTATCAGATTTATAATTATTTTTTACAATTTCGCGCATCCCATGCTGGCTAAATCTATGCTAACATGAGCGCATATTTAGCCCTTGGAATATTCATAACTTATTATGTTTCAACCTGTTAGCCTTTTTATAGGGCTGAGATATAGTCGCTCATCAAAGGGCAATGCTTTTATCTCGTTCATTTCATTTTTCTCAATTGCGGGCATTGCTATTGGCTTAATGGCCTTGTTTACAGTCAGTTCTGTAATGAATGGCTTTGAAAATAACCTCAAAACAAACATGCTTGGTTTAATTCCCCATATCGAAGTATCAGCTGAAGATAATTCGAAAGAAACCATGTTGCAGTTACAGCAGCAACTAGCAAACTCTAAAGATATTAAACAAGTTAACCTTTATCGCCATGGCGAAGCCATTTTGCAAACCAACCAAGATTTACAAGGCGTGTTATTGCAAGGGCTCTATGATGAAGGAAGCTCCCTGTATAACGTAAAAGATAAAATTGTTGCTGGCAATTGGTCACAAGTAATGGACAGTAACTATCACATTGCGATTAGCCGCTATTTAAGCCGTAAATTGGGTATTTCGCTTGGGGATAAAGTACGGGTGATCATGCCAAATGCCAGTTCGTATACACCCCTTGGTCGAGTACCTAGCCAACGTTTGTTTACCGTTGCTGCACTGTATGAAACACAATCTGAAATTGATATGTCATTGGCATTTACCAGTGGTTATTCATTAGGCCGAGTCTTAAAGCTGGCAAAATCAGCAGCACCCAACTTAAGTATCTCTTTGTACGAACCTTTTTCCGTAGAGCAAGTATTACAATCTCAAACAGCAATTTTAAATGATTACACAGTAACTGATTGGCGAGCTAGTCAAGGGACGTTATTTGCCGCTGTGGCGATGGAAAAGCGCATTATGTCTATGTTACTTGGTTTAATTGTGCTTGTTGCGGTGTTTAATATAGTTTCTGCATTAACCATGATGGTAAGTGAAAAACAAAGTGAAGTGGCTATCTTACAAACGCTGGGTTTAACTCCTTTACAAGTTCAGCATGTATTTATGATCCAGGGTTTATACAATGGTGTTATTGGCACCAGCATTGGTGCGTTACTAGGCGTGCTATTAAGTAGCAATATAAATGAGTTATTGAATATGTTAGGCATTAATTTATTAGCGGGTGTGAGTTTACCCGTTAAATTTGATGTTATGAGTTTGAGCCTAATTGCCGCAGGGAGTATTGCTATGAGCTTTTTAGCTACTTTGTATCCTGCCCGAAAAGCTGCAAAAGTGAATCCAGCAGAGGTATTACGTTATGAGTGATTTAGTGATTAATTGTCAGCAGCTTAATAAAGTGTATCAAGATGGCGATAATCAGGTTGCAGTCTTAAAAGGGGTTGATTTAACGCTCAATCAGGGCGAAATGTTAGCCGTTGTAGGTAGTTCTGGTTCAGGTAAAAGTACTTTATTACATATATTAGGCACCTTAGATAATGCGACAGATGGAACCGTTGAAATCAAAGGTCAACAAGTTGCTAAATTAAACCGAAAACAACAAGCGAGTTTCCGCAACGAAAATTTGGGCTTCATTTACCAATTCCATCATTTATTAATGGAATTTACTGCCATTGAAAATGTTGCTATGCCACTTTTAATTAAAGGTTTAAGCGCAAAAGCGGCAAACGAAAAAGCCCTCAACATGCTTGATAAAGTAGGGTTATCTCATCGTTGCGAACATAAACCATCGGCGTTGTCAGGTGGTGAGAGGCAGCGGGTTGCAATAGCACGTGCATTGGTAACAGAGCCTGCGTTGGTGCTAGCCGATGAACCAACGGGTAACTTAGATAAACAAAACGCAATTAAGATTTATGACTTGATTAAAGAGTTAAATACCAGCTTAAAAACTAGTTTTGTTGTGGTAACCCATGATTTAGAGCTTGCAGATAAACTAGGCAAAATTGCCTATTTAGATGATGGTAAGCTTGCAATTAAAGAGTCTCAGCATGTTGCTTAGTGCCTTTATTTCAAAACGATTTCGCGCTCACAGTGGCCAAAAAGAGGGGCAAAATGGCTTTGTAAGCTTTATTGCTAAAGCTTCGACAATCGGCATACTTTTGGGAGTCGCCGTATTAATTGTTGCTCTATCAGTGATTAATGGCTTTGAGCAACAACTAGTGCATCGGCTTTTATCGGTTGTACCGCAGGTTGAATACGTTGCTCCTAATAAACCAATCAATAATTGGCAGTCAAAAGTTGCTTTATTGCGCTCTCAAGCCGGTGTAACAGGTGCAGCACCTTTTATTAGTGTCAACGGCATGGCGCAGTTTAAAAGTGAGTTAAAAGCGGTTGAAGTGCGTGGCGTTAGCCCAGAGTTTGAAAACCAAGTATCGGCGTTAAACCAATTTACAGAAGGGCGCTTAGTTAGTCAGTTACAACAAGAAGATGTACTTTTAGGACAACAAATAGTCAACCGGTTAGGTCTTAAAATTGGCGACCCAGTTACCTTATTAATCCCACAGATAAACCAGCAAAGTAACACTTTACTTGCTCCAAAGCGGGTGAGTTTGAATCTTGCGGGTATTATTAAAATGGGCGGCCCAATTGATGAAACAGCGGCTTTTATTCGCCTCGACAAAGCGCAAAGTGTACTGAGTTTCGATGAAAACCAAGTAACCGGTTTACGGTTACAAGTAGCTGATGTATTTGCTGCTCATCAAACCGCTATGCGGGTGGGGCAAGTTATCCCAGATTATGTCTATGTCTCTAGTTGGTTCAGAACGCAAGGCAGCTTATATCAAGATATTCAAATGGTTCGAACTATTGTGTATATCGTGGTGTTTCTAATTATTGCCGTAGCTAGTTTTAATATTGTTTCATCACTTGTTATGGAAGTACGCGAAAAACAGGCAAATATTGCGATTTTGAAAACCATGGGAGCACAAGACAGTACGATTTTAGCCACCTTTGTTATGCAAGGATTTACGCAAGCACTTATTGGCGTAATACTTGGAACGATTATAGGTGTTATGCTTGCATTAAATATCAGTGAATTATTCTCGTGGATCAGTCATTTGTTAGGTGACAATCCATTACAAGGTGTTTATTTCATTGAGTTTTTACCTAGTAAACTCGTTTGGCAAGATATCGTTATAACGGTGATTGTTACCTTTGTCCTCGCTATTTTGGCAACATTATACCCTGCGTGGCAAGCAACCCGAGTAGACCCAGCAAAAGTACTCGGTAATTAAGGAATGTTTATGGATAAGCAAAGGATTATCGATTTTTGGTTTAATGAATTAGGCTCAGATGCTTGGTATAAGCAATCTGATGACACTGATGCATTAATTACGGTTAAGTTTTCAGAATGTCTATTGCAAGTTATCGCTGGCGAGCATGCTGACTGGCGAGTGGATGCCCTAGGCTCTTTAGCTGAAATTATCGTGTTAGATCAGTTTTCACGCAATATTTATCGAAATACTGCACAGGCTTTTAGCCAAGATCCACAAGCATTAACCTTAGCGCAAAGAGCAATTGAACTTGGCTTTGATAAAAAGTTACCTAGCTCTCAAGCTGCGTTTATTTATATGCCGTTTATGCATAGTGAATCCAAAGTTATTCATCAGCAGGCTGAGCAATTGTTTAAAGGCATGAGTAATTATGAATTTGAACTAAAGCACAAAGTTATTATTGATAGGTTTGGTCGCTATCCACACCGCAACGCAATTTTAGGTCGTGAATCAACACCTGAAGAGCTGCAATTTTTAACAGAGCCTAACTCTTCTTTCTGAGTTGACTGAATAGTAGGCAAGTAAATTAAAATGCCATTTGATTGCCCGTAAACACTTGCACAGCGCCATTTTAAACCTTAAAGTGTCAGAAATGTTGTAAAAGAGTAACCACCATGGAACAAAAACAAGCAAGACCATTAACACCAGAAGAACAAGCCGAAGCGCAAAAACAAAGTGTTATGTGGCAAAGAGAATGTTTCCAGAATGCACAAAAGCATTTAGCTGAAAAAGGCGTTATCCCGCAAACAGTTGTTGAGAAAGAAAGCCGTTTCATTGCGCCATTAGTGGCTATTTGGAAGTTTAAAGCACAAAATGGTAAAAGCTATTGGGTTATCACAGGGCGTTTACCAACCGATCACGCAGAAGCGAGTGCAGCAACCAATGCCCGTGAAGTACTTAGATATTTCTCAATGCAATGGCAACTAAAGGCTGATCAACTAATGCAGTCAGGCGCTGTAGATAAGACCAAAGTAGATTTTGCTAATTTACTCATTAACCGCGCTCATGGTTTATATGAGTTATTCGAAAAAGATGATATGTGGCAAAATGAGCCAGCTTAACTTTAAATAAAAAAGCTGAATAATTATATTCAGCTTTTTAAACCATCTAGTGCACCAAAGTGAATGGCCGCGTATCAAATTGCTTGATAGGGCAGAGCATTCGTTGTCTTGGAATTCCTGCCTCCATAAATACTAAGCCATCAGCCGAAAACCCATTTCGTTTAAATCGATCAACTTCATTTAATATGCAATTGATACTAACGCAATCACAGCCTTGTTTTTCAGCTAAACCTACTAAGTAATTCAATAATGATTTGTAAACTGATCGGTTACGGTGTTCAGGTAATACAGCAATCCGACCAATTAAGCCATCATTACACAAGCGCCCAGTCGCAACTGGACATTTATTACTTTCATCAGTAACAAGTACGTGATGAGCCGTTTTATCTAAATGGTCAAATTCGACGTGTTTTGGAATATGTAATTCGCAAACAAATACCCTCTCTCGGATTTGTTGCAATAGTTCCTTGTCGATACTCCATTCAACTTCATCTATCATGTAGCCCATATAAACACGCTCCTAACAAAACCAAATACCCTCATTTAATAGTGTAGTAAAAGTTTTTAGGAAAATGTGGTTATTTTTTGAACTATTTATATCGCTAGCGGTCAGTGATGTTTGGTCTGTTAATCTTTTTATTAGAGAAAGATCTTCTAGATCATGCATATAATTGACCCCATTAACACTAAAAAGTACTTTATCATCGATGATTTGATAAATTGCACGTGTGCCGCCTAAGCGTTCAAAAATGAGCATATCATCATCTAACAGTGCTTTTACATCATCAAGCGTGTATGGTTCTTCTAGTGGTGCTAGGTCCATTTCATGTTTTGGCTGGCTCATACTATTGCCAAGCCATGTCTTAAATACTGAGTCATCATTGATTGCAGCAATCATTAATTGCTTCACTTTTTCGGCTTCAGTTTGGCTTAGTTCACCTTTTGAGGCACGTAATTTTAGCTCTGGATCACCATATCGTTGATTACCAAGCTCAGTATCAATCAGGTGATCTGCAAATTGGGATAACAAGTCGCGTTGGTTTGGTGCTCTAAAACCTACAGAATAATTAAGTGCATTTTCAACAGCGTAACCCTCGTGCGGGCAGCCTGGTGGAATATAAAGAATATCACCCGGTTCTAACACACAATCGATCACGGCAGGAAATTGCTCAACTTGTAATAAGCTTTTATTTTGCGCAAATTGTTTTAAGTTCGCATCAGGTAAACCAACGCGCCAATGGCGTTTACCTTCGCCCTGAATAATAAACACATCGTATTGATCTAAATGCGGACCCACGCCACCACCCGGCGTAGAGTAGCTGATCATCAAGTCATCAATACGCCAGTTTGGAATAAAGCGAAATGGCTCCAGTAGTTGCGCTGCATCGTTATGCCAATGGTCAACCGCTTGTACGAGTAACGTAGCGTGCTTCTCAGTTAGCAAGCTAAAGTCTTCAAATGGACCATGGTATGCTTGCCAATCATCTGAGTGATTGGTCACAATACGTGATTCAATGCTTTCTTCCATGGCAAGCCCAGCAAGTTCTTCGGGCTCAATAGGATCAGCAAAATCTTTGAAGCCTTGCTTAATAAGTAATGGCTTCTTTTGCCAATACTCAGCTAAAAATTGCTCTTGGGTTAATGAATTGATGGTTAATTGATACATAACATGACCTAAGCGAATTGATATAAAAAAAGCGAAAGGAAGGCCTTTCGCTTTTTTAAGTCTTAATTTGAATTTAAGCTAAGTTGTCGATGAACTCAACAGCACGACCAATGTAATTAGCCGGTGTTAATTTTTTCATTTCTACTTTTGCTTCTTCAGGTAACTCAAGACCATCGATGAAATCAGCCATGATTTCTTGGTTTACGCGCTTACCACGCGTAAGGTCTTTAAGTTTTTCGTATGGCTTTTCGATACCATATTTACGCATTACCGTTTGAATTGGCTCTGCTAGTAATTCCCAGTTTTGGTCTAGCTCTTCTAGTAAACGCGCTTCGTTTACTTCAAGTTTGCTTACACCTTTTAATGTCGCTTGGTAAGCGATCAAAGTGTAGCCCATACCAACACCTAGGTTACGTAACACTGTTGAGTCAGTTAAGTCACGTTGCCAGCGAGAAACAGGTAGTTTTTGCGCAAGGTGAGTAAAGATAGCGTTAGCAATACCTAAGTTACCTTCAGAGTTTTCAAAATCAATCGGGTTTACTTTGTGAGGCATAGTAGATGAACCAATCTCACCTGCGATTGTTTTTTGTTTAAAGTGGTTTAGTGCAATGTAGCCCCAAACGTCACGGTCAAAATCAAGTAATACAGTGTTGAAACGTGCAACTGCATCGAATAACTCTGCAATGTAATCATGCGGCTCGATTTGTGTTGTGAATGGGTTAAATGTTAAACCTAGGCTTGTTACAAATTGCTCAGCGTGGCTGTGCCAATCGTAATCTGGGTAAGCACTAAGGTGAGCGTTGTAGTTACCTACAGCACCGTTGATTTTACCTAACATTTCTACCTTGGCAATTTGGTCACGTTGACGCTTTAAGCGCATGTATACGTTTGCAAACTCTTTACCCATTGTAGATGGCGTAGCAGGTTGACCGTGGGTACGCGTCATCATCGCAACTGACTTGTATTCAACTGCTTTTTCTTTCAATGCATTTAGAAGTTGGTCACAGTATGGAAGTAATACTTTATCACGCGCTTCTGTAAGCATTAAACCGTGAGACAGGTTATTGATGTCTTCTGAAGTACAGGCAAAGTGAATGAATTCGTTAACTGCGTTTAGCTCTGCGTTGTCAGCTACTTTCTCTTTAAGTAGGTATTCAACTGCTTTTACGTCATGGTTAGTTGTGCGCTCGATCTCTTTAACGCGTGCAGCATCCGCTTCGCTAAAGTTATCAACAATGGCATTAAGTAAAGCATTAGCCTCGTCGCTAAATGCCGGTACTTCTGTGATTGCGCTTGCTGCAGACAAAGCTTGTAACCAACGAACTTCAACAGTTACACGGTATTTGATTAAACCAAATTCGCTGAAAATGCTGCGTAGTTCCGTGGTCTTGCTGCCATAGCGACCATCTACCGGAGAGATAGCGGTTAACGCTGAAAGCTCCATAATGACTCCTAAATTGTCTAGTTTGAACGATAATTAAATTGATTGTTTAGCAATAGCGAGGATTTTTCTTTTTGCAAAGAAAAAATGACGGCGCTTACCGCCCATTTGTCGCCATAACACGGCACTACGAATTCCGGCCAATAATAGGGCACGAATTTTGTTTTGCGTGAGCTGCTGTTTTAATAACTCTGGCTTGCCGTAAACTTGAATACGATGCCCAAGGGGGCTTAGCACCGATGAGTAAATATCAGCAAGCGCTGCTACAACAGTATCATCTGTGATAGCAAAATGGTCGAGGCGACGTTTAACATCATCAATGCGACGACCTAATTCATTTAAGCTGTTTTGTTTTGAACTTAATGCACGTTCTAATTGCATTAAACCACCCACATATTTCACGATTTCGACGTCTTTGTCTGCGCCGGTAGAAAGCTGTGCAATCAAAATGCGATAACCTTCACGTAAATTATGTTTACCCTGATACACATCTTCAGGGCTATTTGGTGATGTTTCAATTATACAGTTTAATAACTTTTCTAATTCGTGGTCGCTACCTTGGCCATATTGCGCAACTTTTTGTACTTGTTTGGCAACTTGACACATGGCAGCTAACGCCATGACTTGGTGCTCTGTCATTATTTGATCACCGAATCAATAATCCCACCGCCTAAGCAGACTTCGTCAGCATAGAAAACGGCTGATTGACCAGGAGTCACGGCTTTTTGTGGCTCATCAAATAACACGCGTGCCATACCATCTTCACCAACGAGTAATGTACAACTGATATCTTCTTGGCGATAACGGGTTTTAACCGTACAGCGCGTAGTCCCTTTAGGGCCTTCGCGGTCAACCCAGTGAAGTTGATTTGCATTTAAGCCATTACTGTATAGGCGAGGGTGGTCTTTACCTTGGCCAACTACTAGTACGTTGCGCTCAACGTCTTTATCTACAACGTACCAAGGTTCACCTGAGCCTTCTTTCATGCCGCCAATTAATAGGCCTTTACGTTGACCCAGTGTGTGGTACATCAAACCTTCGTGCTCACCCACTTCATTGCCATCGGTATCTTCGATTTTACCTGGCTGAGCTGGTAAGAATTTTTGTAAAAAGTCTTTAAATTTACGCTCACCGATAAAGCAAATACCAGTGCTGTCTTTTTTATCATGCGTAATTAAATCTTGCTCTTCAGCAATACGGCGTACTTCTGGTTTTGCAATGTCGCCAACAGGGAAAAGTGTTTGTGCAATATGCTCATGGCTTAATGTGTACAAGAAATAGCTTTGATCTTTGTTGTCATCAAGACCACGACACATGACAAATTTATCACCACGTTTTTCGCGGCGTACATAGTGACCAGTCGCGATATAATCTGCACCCAGTGCTTGCGCTGCAAATTCTAAAAATGCTTTGAATTTGATTTCTTTATTACACATGATGTCTGGGTTTGGCGTACGGCCTGCTTTGTACTCAGCTAAAAAGTACTCAAATACGTTGTCCCAGTATTCGGCTGCAAAATTTACAGTGTGAAGCTCAATGCCTAGCTTGTCGCACACAGCTTGTGCGTCTTTTAGGTCTTCAGCTGCAGCGCAATATTCATCATTATCGTCTTCTTCCCAGTTTTTCATGAACAGGCCTTCAACTTGATAGCCTTGCTGCTTTAATAAATACGCTGATACAGAAGAATCAACACCGCCGGACATACCCACGATGACTTTAATGTGACTATTTTCGCTCATAATATTCGCTGTCATTTTTAACTGCTATGGAAAGGGCGGTATTATATACCCAAACCACCTCAAGATGCGAGTTTCAGTTGGAATTAAAAGCGATTTAGGCAAGGCATTGATTGCAAGTAATAGTGGGTTGGATATAGCATACTTTTAGACGCCCAAACCAGCCAAAATTACAGCAGTTATTGGTAAATCAAACTTAGGGGGTAGGCTTGGCCAGCTAAATGATCTTCAATGCATTTTAAAACCAGCGGGCTTCTAAGTGGTAAGTTTCTTATTTGCTCAATGCTAAACCAATCGGCACTGAGAATGTCATTATCTTGGGGGGATGGTAAATATAGCTCTGGGCAAGTAAAAGCAAAGCTAAAACGCATATAATGGAAGCCATTAGCCGCATGTAAATTGTAAATACCAACCAGATGGCTGGCATTAAGGCTAATACCTGTCTCTTCAATAAGCTCACGACAAGCAGCTTCAGCTAAGGTTTCATTTGCCTCCAAATGACCGGCAGGCTGGTTATAACAGATCTCACCTGTGTGTTTATCGCGTTCTTTAACAAGTAAAAACTTATCTTCGCATGTAACGATAGCCGCGACTGTGACATTAGGTTTATGCATCTGGATTGTTCACTACTTTAAACTGGCCACTATCCAAACCATCGAGAGTATAGCTACCAATGCTGTAACGAATTAATCGTAAAGTAGGAAAGCCAACATGAGCAGTCATGCGACGAACTTGGCGATTGCGTCCCTCAGTGATAGAGATTTCCAACCAGCTGGTAGGTATGTTTTTGCGCTCGCGAACGGGCGGGGTACGCGGCCAAATTGATGGTTCGTTAATGCGTTTAACCTTGGCAGGCTTGGTCATGCCATCTTTAAGTTCTACGCCTTTGTTTAGGGCAAAAATAGCCTCATCACTGACATCGCCTTCTACTTGAACCCAATACGTTTTAGCTGTTTTTTTATTGGGTTCAGTGAGTGTATGTTGTAACTTGCCGCAGTTTGTAAGTAGCAAAAGCCCTTCGCTATCTCTGTCTAAGCGTCCTGCTGCATACACGTCTTTAATACTAATAAAGTCGGCAAGCGTTTTGCGGTTTTGCTCATCAGTAAATTGGCAAAGCACATCAAATGGTTTGTTAAACAGCACTACTTTGCGCTGCTCTGGGCTGATTGCTTTTTTAACTTGGCGTTTTTGCGTGGGCCTTGAATACGTTCGACCGCTACTACGACGTGGTTTGCTATTGGCTTTGTTTGCCATTAAATGCACCTAGCCGGTTTAGGCAAACCTGCAATTTTAGTTGCTTGTTTAGCTGGGCCTTTGGGAAATAGTTTATATAAGTACATACTATTACCTTTTTCTTCACCTAGTTTTTGGGCCATGGCTTTGACCAGCATACGGATTGCTGGGCTGGTGTTATATTCTAAGTAAAAATCACGCACAAAGTGCACAACTTCCCAGTGCTGTTCACTTAACGTAATATTCTCTTGCTCAGCAATGATTGGTGCAAGCTCTTCACACCAATCATTTGAGTCAAGTAAATAACCTTGTTTGTCAGTTTCTATTTGTTTGTTATTAAATTCAAGCATGGTTTACCAAGTAATCGTGTTCTTTGTGTTTAAAGTCATTTCTACAAATTGCGTGTAGTCGATTGCGATGTCGCCCAAGCTTATAGAGATATTTCGTGCTGTGGCATCTTCATTGAGTAAATATAAAGCGGATGAAAATTGCTTAAATTGCGTGCTGCTGTAGCAAGCGTCGCTAACTAGTAGAATAGTATCCTCTGCGGCTATTAAATTTGCTAGCGTATTGGTGCAATAATGAGAAAGTGGTTTAGCAAATATATGAAGTGTGCTCATAATGTTACCACCTGATCTTGTTGGCTTATTAAATGACGTTGCTGCTCAAAACTGGCTACCTTCACATCAATAATTAATTTATCTTTTGTTAAATTAAAGTCTATTAATGATTTTTCGCACACATAAATATTTTCTACATCATATAACTCAAGCGTCTTAATGGTTTTAAAATAGTTTTTGATACCAAGTTGTTCTGGCTGTTGATTCTTTTTTAGAGCTAAAACTGCCTCACCACTGAGCAACCAGCTAATGTTTTGTTCAATAGCAGCGAAAATTAGCGTTGTGTCGAGTGAGTCACGAATATGCTGGTCATCAAACGGGCTGTGTTGGCTAATAACTAAAACGTTTTTCATTTAAATTGCACCCATTTATCAGCATCACTGGCAAGCATTGCAAACTCAGCTAACCCCGCCACTGTGAAAACACCCGTCTGGTTAATATCTAATCCTCGTTTTTCTGCAGCTGTAACGCATAATAAAAGCGGAATAGCTTGTTCATGTAAACCTTGCCACAAACGACTTATTGGTAGCTCGTCACTGGCAAGTTCTAAATGTTGGCTGGCATGAAAAACACCTGCTTGGTATAAAAAAACAGCTGAAATAGTGTGACCTGACTCAATGCATGCCTGTGAAAATTTAATCAGACGTTGTGTAGTATCGTGGTCAGTCGGTGCGGTGTGAAGAGAAAGTACAAATTTTGCCAAAACGCATCCAATAAAAAAGCCCCTAGAAAGGGGCTATTTTAACAGAACTATTTAATTAGTCATCACTTGCACCAAGTAGGTGTAGAAGAGATGTAAATAAGTTATAGACGTTCAGGTATAAAGATACTGTGGCACGAATATAGTTTGTCTCGCCGCCATTTATGATACGGCTTGTATCGAATAAGATTAAACCAGACATAATCAATACAACAGCTGCATTAATAACCATGAAGGTGATAGAGCTACCAATAAAGAGGTTTACTAGGCTTGCAATGATAACCACGATTAAACCAACAGTTAAAAAGCCGCCCATAAATGAGAAGTCTTTTTTAGTGGTAAGTGCATACGCAGACAAACCAAAGAAGATCAACGCAGTAGAACCAAGCGCTTGCATTATTAGCATTGGACCGTTCGGCATTGCTGCATAGTAGTTAAGCATAGGGCCAAGGCCCGCGCCCATCAAACCAGTAAATACAAACACCCATGCAACACCTGATGCACTGTCAGCCTTTTTGTTAACTACAAAAAGAACACCAAATGCAATCAAGCTAAATACTAACCCCATAAAATAAGGTAGATTCATCGCCATTGAAATACCTGCAGTTACTGCGCTAAAAGCAAGTGTCATAGCCAGTAAAAAGTAAGTATTTTTTAATACTTTATTTGTTTCAATAGTCGACATTACCGGTCTAGTGGTATTGTACGATTGATTAAACGCCATTGTTAGAGCTCCTTTGAATGAACTTAATTCGTTCGTTAGTTCCAATATTAAACTGAAACTAAGCCTATCAAGAGTTATATGTTTGGGCAAACCTTTGTAGATCAATAGACATGCAAAATAATCAAAAAGTTCAAATCGATTATATTTTGACTTTAATTGTGTTAATGCTGAGCGATTTAGTTGTTTTTTAATCACTTAAACAGATTTTTGAAAAAAAAGCTTCACAAACACAGCTGCCTTATCTATTATGCACGCCGTCGGAGAGATGGCAGAGTGGTCGAATGCACCGGTCTTGAAAACCGGCAGGGGTTTGTAGCCCCTCTAGGGTTCAAATCCCTATCTCTCCACCATTATTTTTACTACTGGCGTTAGCGAGTAGGTTTTTCGCATTCGGAGAGATGGCAGAGTGGTCGAATGCACCGGTCTTGAAAACCGGCAGGGGTTTGTAGCCCCTCTAGGGTTCAAATCCCTATCTCTCCACCATCATTGAAGCCGCTGAATTTATTCAGCGGCTTTTTTGTTTCTACAGCCTTTCCTCAGTTTTACAAATTACGACTATTGTCGATATTTCCCATTTCAACCACTTAGTCCATGCTTTACGTATCTCGTATTATCTTTGTGAAATTAGGGAATTTATGAAACATCGTTTAGCAAAGAGTGTAGGACTTTCATTATTATCGCCCGTTATCGTAGGTTGTATCCTCGGCCTTTATTATGCTTTTACCTTAGATGGTAATGGGCTGAGTATTTTTTTTAATCTACTTGTCAGTGCAATCGCTAATGCGCACATTGTGGGTCTTACAATGGCGGCGTTTGTAGTGCCGGGTTATTTACTTATGCATAAATATGCAAAAGTAAACTATTCGGGCGTTTTGACACTGGGATTATTAGGTGGGGCAATTTTTAGTTACTTGTTAAGTGCAACTACAGGGATGGCATTTGTAATCAATGCAGTAATGTCTGCCTTAGCAGCAGGGCTGTTTTTATTTGGTTTAAGACAGGGGTTAGCAACCCAATCTCCACATCAATAGCAGAATATTTAATCAAGCTAGCTTATTTTAAGGGCAAATTGTTTTTTTTTGCCCTTAAAAGGTTTCATTTATTGCTTACAAAGAGTACCTTTAGCTACTGTATGTTTAATAAGAAGTAGTTTGGTATGCAAAAGCAGGATTTTTACCAGTCATTAGTTAAACAAGCTGAATCACTAATTGCAGGTGAATCAAATGTCATTGCAAATATGGCAAATTTAAGTGCGTTGTTGTTTACCTCTTTAGAGGATATAAACTGGGCGGGCTTTTATCTAATGGATTCTCCCGAAGAATTAGTGTTAGGGCCGTTTCAAGGCAATCCAGCATGCATCCGTATTCCAGTAGGTAAAGGAGTATGTGGGACTGCTGCACAAACACAACAAACACAATTAGTTGAAGATGTTCACGCATTTGCAGGTCATATTGCATGTGATGCAGCATCAAATTCTGAAATTGTTGTACCTGTTTTTAAAGATGGTAAAGTGTTTGCTGTACTTGATATTGATAGCCCGAGCATTGGCCGTTTTGATACTGATGATCAAGCTGGTTTAGAAGCATTGGTAAAATGCTTTGAGGCAAATCTAAAATGAAAGATCTGCTAAATGTGCAAGATTACCTTTTTGCGATTCACGATGTAGGTGATTGGGAAGGGGAAGAAGAAGTTGTTGCTGAAAGGCTCAACGACTTGATTCACATGGCTTGGGATCGTCTACCTGATGACCTTGACTGTGAATCAATTGATGAAATTATTAATGGTATTTGGGAACACCTTCGCGGTGATTTAGCGCTTATTGAAGCGGACTTCGAAGAGTTGACCGACTGGGTAACACACTATGTCGATTCATCACTTGATGAAAAGATGTAATAAAAGGTTCTAACATGGAAACCACAAACAAGCTAAAAGATATTAATGAAGTACTGGATTTCTTATACCAAGAATTTCCACAATGTTTTAAACAAAAAGACGGCATTCAACCGCTAAAAGTAGGTATTTTTAAAGATATCGCTGAGCGCATTGAAGGTTCTGAGAAAGTAAGTAAAACTCAGGTTCGTCAAGCGCTAAGAAAATACACCTCTAATTGGCGTTATTTAGAAGCAGTAACTAAATCTGAGTTTCGTATCGATCTTGATGGTAATCAAGACGAAAAAGTGGAACAAGAACACGTTGAACATGCACAAAAAGCGTTAGAAGAAAGCCGTGCAAAAATGGCTAAACGCAAAAAGCAACAACGTCCACGCAAAGACGGTGACACAAAATCTTACAAAAAGAATACGGGTCATCATGCAAAATCAGCTGAAAAAGGCGCTAAAGTTAGCAATAAGCCTGCAAAAGCTGCACCTGCAAAAGCTGCACCTGCAAAACGTTCTGGAAAAGTTGAACCTTTACCTGCCTCTGAGGTCAAGGTAAATAGCAAAGTTAAAGTTAAACTTGGCCAAGCACTTGTTAATGCGGTTATTACTGAAGTGAACAAAGATGAGGTTCATGTTGAGTTAGTAACAGGGATGCAAGTTAAGACCAAAGCAGACAGCCTGTATATCATTTAATAGCTGTAAAAAATTAAGGAGTTGTGTATGAGTAATAAGTTTACGCTCATTCCGTTAGTCGCTGCCCTGTTTTCAGGTTCATTATTGGCATCTACAGACAATCTAACTGTTGAAGATTTGCCTATTCTTAAGCAAGAAAGCCAGCATAGTACGGCTAGTAAACGGGTGACAAACTTATTTACTCGTGCACACTACAAACCTATTCGTTTTAACGACGAATTATCTGAGCAAGTTTTTGATCGTTACATCGAATCCCTTGATTTCAACAAAAGTGTTTTTTTAGCTTCAGATATTGCCTCATTCTCGCAATATAAAGACCAGTTTGATAATGCACTTTCGACAGGGAAGCTTGGGTTTGCTTTTGATATTTTTAACTTAAGCTTAAAACGACGTTTTGAGCGTTATGATTATTCATTGTCATTACTTGATAAAGAAATGACTTTTGATAAAGAAGATGAATACATGTTCGACCGCGAGGACGCGAGTTGGGCAACAACTCAGGCTGAGTTAGATGAGTTATGGCGTCAACGAGTTAAATATGATGCGTTACGCTTAAAAATGACAGGTAAAGATTGGCAAGGCATTAAAGATGTTTTAACCAAGCGTTACCACAATGCGCAAAAACGCTTAGTACAAACAAATAGTGAAGATGCGTTTCAAATTGTAATGAACTCGTTTGCACGAAGCATCGAAGCGCATACTTCTTATTTATCTCCACGACGTGCTGAACAATTCAAGATGGATATGGACCTTGAGTTAGAAGGTATCGGCGCAGTCCTTAGTTATGATGAAGATTACACAGTAATTCGTAGCCTAGTACCGGGTGGTCCAGCAGATAAGTCAGAGCAAATTAAAGCTGATGACCGTATTATTGGTGTTGCCCAAGAAGGTGAAGACTTTGTTGATGTTATCGGTTGGCGCTTAGATGATGTTGTTGAGCTTATAAAAGGTCCAAAAGGCACCAAAGTACGTTTACAATATTTAAAAGGTGCAGATGCTCACGGCACTCCTAAAGTGGTTGAAATAACCCGTGATAAAATTCGCTTAGAAGACCGTGCTGCCAAATCAAATGTGTTTGAAGCAAAGTATTCAGATTTAACCAGTAAAATCGGTGTGATTGAAATACCAGGCTTTTACAATAACCTATCACAAGATGTAAAAGTTGAGCTTGCTAAATTAAAAGAAGCTAAAGTTGATGGTATTATCATCGACTTACGTCAAAATGGTGGTGGTTCTTTATATGAAGCGACACAACTTTCTGGTTTATTTATAGATCAAGGCCCGGTCGTTCAAATCCATACACTAAATAATCGTATTGAAGAGCAAAAAGACCGTGATGGTGTGACTTTTTATGATGGCCCATTAACGGTATTAGTTGACCGTTATAGTGCCTCTGCCTCAGAAATTTTTGCTGCGGCAATGCAAGATTATGGTCGTGCAATTGTGATTGGTGAGCAAACATTTGGTAAAGGCACTGTACAGCAGCATAAACCGCTTGGCCGTGCTTACGATTTATATGATCATCCATTAGGTAGCGTGCAATATACGATTGCAAAATTCTACCGTATCAATGGCGGCAGTACACAGCACAAAGGCGTGATACCAGACGTATCTTTCCCTTCAGCTATCGATCCTGCAGAGTGGGGCGAAAGCCAGCAAGATAATGCACTACCTTGGGACAGCATCATCCGTGCTAAATACAACTCAGTTGATAACCTAAAACCAGCTATCTCTTACGTTAATAAGCTTCATGATGCACGTATTGCAAGTGAACCTGAGTTTGGCTATGTGTTTGATGACATTAAGCGCTATCAAGAAGAGAAAGACCGTAAGACTATCTCACTAGTTGAAGCTGACCGCTTAAAAGAGAAAGACGAAGGCGAAGAGCGTGCATTAGAGCGTGCGAATGAACGTTTGGTTCGTCTGGGTGAAAAGCCAGTTGAGAAACTAGACGACTTACCTGATGTGCTAGATGATTTAGACCCATTCTTAGAAGAAGCGGCTCTGATCACTCAGGACTATATTAAATATGGTCGTATCGCGAAAAAATAATTAGCATTTTTTTAGCAAAATTGTTCAATAAAAAGGCGCTTAGGCGCCTTTTTTGCTACCTAAAACAGGTCATCTTGTTATAATGAAAAAACTGATAGCCTTAAACTATAAGGGTTTGAGGCTTATGAACAATAATAATTAAACACGCCATATAAGACGTGTAGGAGACTATCTTTTGAATTCAGTTGAAGATAAACCTGTTAAACAGGCCAGCTTTTTGGACGCCCTGATCCCAATTTCAGTGCTGGTTTGCCTGCTAGGTGCAGCAGTTTACTTATTCGGTGATAACTCATCATCGGGTCCAAATCAAATCGCATTATTATTTGCCACCTTTACTGCCGCATTAATTGGCTTAAAAAATGGTTATACCTGGAAGAAACTAGAACAAGCCATGATCGAAGGGATCACTTTGTCTCTTGGTGCAATCATCATTCTTTTGATGGTCGGTGCTTTAATTGGTACTTGGCTACTTTCAGGCACTGTACCAACCTTAATTTACTATGGTTTACAGATCATTAATCCAAGCTGGTTTTACGCAGCAAGTTGCTTAATTTGTGGCATTGTTGCGATGAGTATCGGTAGCTCATGGACTACAGCTGCGACCATTGGTGTTGCACTGCTTGGTGTCGCAACAGGCCTTGGCCTTGAACAAGTTGTTACTGCGGGTGCGGTTATTTCTGGTGCTTACTTTGGTGATAAGTTAAGTCCATTATCAGAAACCACTAATTTGGCACCGGCTGTTGCGGGAGCTGATTTATTTGAACATATTCATCATATGCTCTGGACAACAGTGCCAAGCTTTATTATTGCGTTAATTATTTTTATTTTTATGGGATTTAATGCAGGTGGTTCGACAGAAGCAGGCCGTATTGATGAAATCGTTAATTTATTAGAGCAAAACTTCAATATTGGCTTTGAGATGCTAGTGCCATTAGCTGTATTACTTTTCTTGGCAATCCGTAAGATGCCAGCTTTTCCTGCAATTTCTATCGGGGCAGTATTAGGTGCGATTTGGGCGATGTTATTTCAATCAGATTTAATAAATAGCCAAATTGATGCATCACAAGGCCACGCGATTGGCTATTTTAAACTAGTTTGGACAACCTTCTTCGACGGTTTCAGTATCGATACTGGCGATGAAAAAATGGACTCACTATTAAGTGGTGGCGGTATGGCAGGCATGCTAACAACAACTTGGCTGATTATGACAGCCTTGATGTTCGGCGCTATTATGGAAAAAACCGGTTTACTTGATATGTTCGTAAAGAGCATTTTAAAAATAGCAAAAAGCACAGGCTCGCTTATTACTGCCACTATCGCAACCTGTATTGGTACCAATGCGGTAGCAGCTGACCAATATATTGCGATTGTTGTTCCTGGTCGAATGTTTAAAGACGAGTACGAAAAGCGCGGTTTGAAGCCAGTTAACTTATCTCGCACATTAGAAGATGGCGGTACTATTACAAGCCCACTTATACCTTGGAATACCTGTGGTGCTTACATGCAGAGTGTTTTATTAATAAATCCATTTGATTACGCTATGTATGCATTCTTTAATTTAATTAATCCATTCTTAGCGGTTGTTTACGCCTATTTAGGTATTAAGATTTTACGTATTACCCCAAAACACGTTAAACAAGAAGCTAGCGCTGAATAATAAACTTAGGCCCTGTATAGTTGCAGGGCCATTTTGGAGCCAGTTATGTCTGCTACGAGTAAACCTCAAGCTCAATATTTAAAAGATTATCAAGCCCCTCAATTTTCAATTCAACATATCGATTTACGCTTCGAATTAGCGCCTTTACAAACGTCAGTACAGTCTACAATGACAATCAATCGTACTGATGAAAGTAATTCGGACCTTGCTCTTGATGGTGTTGATTTAACGCTCATCTCAGTAGTGGTTGATGATAAAGCCTATGATGATTATACACTCGAAGATGAAAAACTAATCATTCATAACCTACCTGATAACTTTATTCTGAAAATAGAAAACCATATTGATCCGCAAACGAATACTTCACTAGAAGGTTTGTATTTGTCGGGTGGTGCTTACTGTACGCAATGTGAAGCCGAAGGTTTTCGAAAAATTACCTATTACCTCGACCGCCCAGACGTACTTGCTAGTTTTGATGTGACTATTATTGCTGACAAAAAATATACTCACTTGCTCTCAAATGGTAACCAAATTGAGGCTGGTAACTTAGATGACGGTCGACACTTTGTAAAATGGCAAGACCCATTTAAAAAGCCTAGCTACTTATTTGCATTAGTCGCTGGTGACTTTGATGTGCTACGTGATCATTATACAACCAAGTCAGGTCGCAATGTTGAATTAGCTTTATTTGTTGATAAAGGAAATTTATCAAAAACACCTCATGCTATGACATCACTAAAAAAATCAATGCGATGGGATGAAGAGCGCTTTAACCTTGAATACGATTTAGATATTTACATGATTGTCGCTGTTGATTTCTTCAACATGGGCGCGATGGAAAATAAAGGTTTAAATATCTTTAACTCTAAATGTGTTCTGGCGAATCAAGAAACAGCAACAGATAAAGATTACCATACAATTGAATCCATAGTCGGACATGAGTACTTCCACAACTGGACAGGAAACCGAGTTACATGCCGTGATTGGTTCCAATTGTCTTTAAAAGAGGGATTGACTGTTTTCCGCGATCAAGAGTTTAGTAGTGATATGGGGTCGCGAGCACTCAATCGAATTGATGCGGTAAAAGTGATGCGAACGCACCAATTTAGTGAAGATGCGGGGCCAATGGCACACCCAATTCGCCCTGAAAAAGTCATCGAAATGAACAATTTTTACACGGTTACTGTGTATGACAAAGGGGCTGAAGTTATTCGTATGATGCATACCTTACTGGGAGAAGAAAAGTTCCAACAAGGTATGTCATTGTATTTTGAGCGTCATGACGGACAAGCTGTTACCTGTGATGATTTTGTTGCTGCTATGAGTGATGCATCAGGTATCGATTTAACGCAATTTAAGCGTTGGTATAGTCAAGCTGGTACGCCAAAACTTAATGTAGAACAAGTTTACGATGAACAAAAGCAGACCTTCACACTGAGCATTGAACAGTTTGCTCCTGATAATCAACCTGACAATGCCTTATTGCATATTCCGTTTGCTGTTGAGCTTTTAGACAGTGTAGGGCAGTCACTACCTCTTGTGATTAATAACCAGCCACAAGATTCGGTATTAAATGTCACTGAAAAAACACAGCAGTTTGTTTTTGAAGGTATTAAACAGCGCCCTGTAGCTGTACTACTAGAAGATTTCTCTGCGCCGTGTATTGTTAATCAAGATACATCTGCTGCAGATCTGTTACATATTATGCGGTTTGCTCGCAGTGATTTTTCACGTTGGGATGCTCAGCAGCGTTTATTTACCAATGAAATGAAAGCGGCGATTGCCAGCGGTGAAGCCTGTTTATCGGATGACATTTTATTCGCATTAAAAGCATTAATTGATCAGCGAGAGGGTGATCTTGCTCTGATTGCTGAGCTTTTAAAACTGCCTAGCTACGATACCCTCGCAGCAGAATATGCAGTTATCCCTGTTGATGACATTATTGCTGTACAAAATGCATTTGAATCACAAATAGCAACTCACCTAACAGAATCATTGGTAAATTGTTATAACGCGCTTGAAGATGATGGTTCAACAACTGCAACTGCTGTAGCCGTACGTGCTCTTAAACAAGTTTGCTTGTACTATTTAGCTAAAACAAATCACAACTCAGTAAATAGCTTAATTAATGAGTCTGCTCACAGTAGTAATATGACGAATGTATTGGCAGCATTAAGTGCTGTTGTGAAAGCTAACCACCCATTATGTGACACATTACTTGATGAATTTGATGCAAAATGGCGTCATGATGTACTTGTGATGGATAAATGGTTTGCACTGCAAGCGATGAAAGAGACAGCGAGCAGTATTGAAGATATTAAAGCTCTTTATAATCATCCAAGCTTCGATTTTGGAAACCCAAATCGTGTACGGGCATTAGTTGGCAGCTTTAGTCATTTTAATATTACCCAATTCCATCGAGCTGATGGTAAAGGTTATGAACTTTTGGGCGACTTATTAGTTAAATTAAATGATATTAACCCTCAAAATGCATCGCGAATGCTAACCCCATTTATGTCATGGCGACGTTACGACGAAAATCGTTCAGCAGCTATAAAAGCGCAGTTAATGCGTTTAGCAAATTTAGAAGGGTTAAGCGATGATTTATTTGAAAAGGTTGAGAAAGCACTTGAAAGCTAATGAGAGAATACTATTTTGCTTTGTACCTTAGTTATGCTGAATGTCTTGATTACTATCATGGTAAATATAAGTCTGTTCAGGTAACAGAAGACGGCGGTAAAATCGTACGATTCGATGCTCGTTATTTACGCCCGCACATTTCTTCTTTAGGAATAAGAGGGCGCTTTCGGCTAACATTAACCGATGAAAATCAGTTTATAAAATTAGAGAAAGTGAGTTAAAAAGCAGCTATAGCTGCTTTTTTATTGCTCAGTACCCAGTAAAAAAGCCTCATTTGTAGTTATTTTCTTGCTCTTCAAAACAGTAATTTTATTATATTTTTGTTAATTCGATTTGTTCTATTGTTAATTTACGTGTATAAAATATCTGGTATGACGTCTTACCAATACGTAAACGTCACATTTTTAAATAAATATTAACCGATTGAACGCGTTCTATATTGTATTTTTATTGTTTCGCTTCTATCGTTAGAAAGATACTAAAAACAACAATTTGATCACAGAACAACCCGTTACAGGGGGATGAACACAATGATAAAACGATCGCTTTTTGTTAAAAACAAAATAGCTTTGGGACTCGCGGCGGCTACACTCGGAATCTCAAGTACATCTTTGCATGCAGCAAACTTCGAGTTAGGGGACTTTGACGTACGTTTTGACTCTAACTTTTCTTATGGTCAAAGCATTCGTGTTGAAGACCGAGATTTTAAACATATAGGTAAAAGTAATAATCCTTCATTTGATTGGACGGGTTATCATTCTGCGTTAAATCCTATTTATTCTTCTGCGGATGTTTGGAACCAACCTGGTGCCTACTCTAATAATGGTGATGCAGGGAATTTAAATTTTGATAGTGGTGATTCATTCTCAAAATTATTAAAGGGCAACCACGAGTTATCAATTAGTAAAGATAACTATGGTTTCTTTACACGCTTTATGTATTTTTACGACTTTGCATTGATGGATGGCGATTTTGCATACAGCAATCCTACATCAGGTAACAAAGTAGACCCATGTGACGATGATGACACTAAAGAACAAGTATGTGCTGATTTACGTTTATTAGATGCGTACGTTTGGGCAAACTTCGATTTAAATGAAGGTCGTAACCCTCTGTCTATTCGCTTAGGTCAGCAAGTTGTAAACTGGGGTGAAAGTACCTTGATTTCTCATGGTATAAACGTTAACCCAGTTGATATCGATCGTTTAAAAGCGCCAGGCGCTGAGTTAAAAGAAGCCTTTATCCCTGTGGGTATGCTTTGGGCATCACTTGGCATTACAGATAACTTAACACTGGAAGGCTTTTACCAATATGAATGGCATGAAACACGTCTTCCAGCTGCAGGCACGTACTTCTCGACTAACGATTTCGCGTCAGAGAATGGTTATCAGCAAAATATTCAACTAGGTTTTACATCAAACCCAGATATCGATTTAGCATTCTTAACAGAAAGCTTAAACAGCTTAGACGATATTGTGCGTTCGCAAGGTGTTGATCCAACATCTGCGCAAGGTCAAGCTATGATGGCGCAAATGTATTTAGCTTATCCGACTAAAGTAGCTCTTAAAGGTAAGGGCAGTGCGGGTAAAAATGAGCCAGATGATGGTGGTCAATATGGTTTACGTTTAGGTATGTTTTTACCTGAATTAAACGATACTGAAGTTGCTTTATACCACATCAATTACCATAGCCGACGCCCAGTAATTTCTGGTCAAGTGTCTAATTTTACAGCTGGTGCTATCGCGGCTGATATTGGTATGTTGTTATCTACAGAAATCACTGAAGATAATGTAACTAGCTTACAAGCATTCACCAAAGGCCAATTAGAATACCCTGAAGATATTAAGCTTTATGGTATCAGCTTTAATACATCATTAGGCGAGACTGCTTTCGCTGGTGAATTTGCATTCCGTCAAGATGAGCCACTACAAATTGATGACGTAGAGCTTCTGTATGCGGGTATGCCGGAACAACTAGCTGTGGCTGGAATTCGACCTGACTTTGCGGGTATTTCGCAAATGAGTCTGGGTGATGCTACAAGTGTTGTAGGTCCTGGTGAAGTGGCGCAAGGCTTTATATTACGCAATACAGCACAATTACAATTTACAGCAACGCATCTATTTGGCCCATCATTAGGTGCAGACAGCTGGGCGGTTGTTGGTGAAATCGGTGGTGTGCGCATTAATAATATGCCTGAGTACGATGAGCTGCGTTTAAACGTTGCAGGTACGGGTCGAAGCGGCATTATGCAGGGGCCACTGAGCGATGATTATTCAACCCTTCATATGGGTTTATCGAATGGTCCTGAAACGAATCCGTTCCCAACAGCATCGGCATGGGGTTATCGTTTAATCGCTAAAGGTGATTACTATAACATTTTCAACGGTGTTAACTTCTCGCCACGTTTTGTGTTCTCACATGATGTGAATGGTATTACACCTGATCCGATGTTCTTATTTGTTGAAGACCGTAAATCACTCGGTGTAACGATGAACTTCAACTATCAAAATGCGTGGTCATTCGACTTTAGCTATAACTCTTTCTGGGGTGGTGGCGCGACGAATACATTCTCTGACCGCGATTATGTTTCATTTAATATTAAATATTCAATCTAAGGGTAAATTATGATTATTAGAAAACCTACCCTCATTGCTGCAGCTTTTTGTAGCGTTTTCGCAAGCTCTAGTGTACTTGCAAAAATTACTGCTGATGAAGCAGCACGTTTAGGTAATGACTTAACGCCAATTGGCGCAGAAAAAGCAGCTAACAAAGATGGTTCTATTCCAGCTTGGACGGGTGGTATCACAACCCCTCCTGCAGATTATAAACCAGGCATGCACCACCCAGACCCATTCGCTGATGATAAAGTGTTGTTCACCATCGATAAGTCAAACGTTGATAAATATAAAGAGTACTTGAGCCCTGGTCAGGTTGAATTATTCAACACTTATCCAGACACGTTTAAGATGAACATTTATCCAACGCGTCGTAGCGCGTCTTATCCGCAGTTTGTTTATGATGCGACTAAAAAATACGCCACGACAGCCGAGTTAGTTGAAGGTGGTAACGGTATTAAAAACACAGCTGTGGGTGTACCTTTCCCAATTCCTAAAGATGGTTTAGAAGCAATTTGGAATCACCTTTTACGTTTCCGTGGTTTATCAATTGAACGCTCTGGTGGTCAAGCAGCACCAACAGCGTCAGGCTCATATAATTATGTTGGTTTTGAAGAACAACTTTTAGTTGAATATTCATCACCAGATGCAACGCCAGAAAAACTGCAAGAATCTAATATCTTGTTTAAGTTTAAGCAAAAAGTAACTGAGCCAGCTCGTCTAGCAGGTACTGCGTTATTAGTTCATGAAACTATGGACCAAATCTTAACGCCACGCCAAGCATGGACATACAACTCAGGTCAGCGTCGAGTTCGTCGTGCACCTAATGTTGCATATGATGCACCAGGAACAGCGGCTGATAGCTTACGTACCACTGATGACTTTGATATGTTCAACGGTTCTCCTAACCGTTACAACTGGACATTAAAAGGTAAGCAAGAGCTTTATATTCCATATAACAGCTATAAACTTCACAGCGATAAGTTAAGCTATGATGATATCTTGCAAGCTGGTCACATTAACCCTGAATATGTTCGTTACGAAAAGCACCGTGTTTGGGTTGTAGAAGCAAACCTGAAAGAAGGTACGCGTCATATTTATAAGAAACGTGTTTTCTATATTGATGAAGATAGCTGGCAAGTACATGTAACGGATATTTATGATAACCGTGACCAAATGTATCGTGTAGCAATGGCACATGGTCTTAACTACTATGAAGTACCGACTCATTGGAGTACGTTAGAAGTTTATCATGACCTTAACTCACGTCGTTACCTAGCAATTGGTTTAGATAACCAAGAAAAAATGTATGATTTCTCACAATCATTCAATGATAACGAGTTCACTTCAAGCGCTTTACGCCGCGAAGGTCGTTAAACAATCTAAGGCACCTGACTTCAGGTGCCTTTTGCAATTCGCGTAAGTCATCAAGACACGCAATTGGTTTTCCCAGTGGCTTTTTTGACTTCTCTTTTTATCTTTTCGAAGGCGATTTATCTTTATGAAGTATTTGCTTTATGCCTGTCTTGCTTATAGTGCTTCATGTTTTTCTCAAGACATGCCCACACCGCAACAAGCGATTAGTGCCGTTAATGCAAACAAAACTCTACTCACTGACATCGAATTGGTCGGTGAAAAACTGGTTGCTGTTGGTAAACATGGTGTGGTTATCACTAGTACTGACGCACAAACATGGCAGCAAGCCAGTGTACCAACTCAAGTATTACTCACCGCGGTTGATTTTTATAATGACGAATTAGGCTGGGCTTGTGGCCACGATGCCACTATTATCAACACCGTGGATGCTGCTAAAACTTGGCAGTTACAACAATCTTTACCAAACATGGATAAACCATGTTTAGATATTCTTTTTACATCTGAAAACCATGGTTATGCAGTGGGTGCATACGGCATGTTTTTTGAAACCACTGATGGTGGCCAAACATGGCAGAAACGTTTTTTAGATAGCTTGTTATTTGAAGATGATCGCGACTATTTGAATGATTTAAAAGAAACAGATCCTGAAGGATATGAGCTTGAGACCGCATCAATTTTGCCGCATTTTAATCGTATAGTGAAAACTAAAGACCGGTTAATCTTAGCAGGTGAAATGGGGCTAATGGCCGAAAGTGTTGATAATGGCCAAACATGGCAACGTCTTGAAGAGATTTATATGGGCTCTTTCTTTACGTTTGCGTCAACTGCAGATCAGGGTGGTGAAGACCTAGTTGCAGGTCTGCGTGGCAATATATTTACTCGTCAAGCAAATAGTGATCAGTGGTTACCAATTCAAAACACTAATTATGCCACCGTCAACAGCGCAATAAACCACAATAACGAATGGCTTTTATTTGCCAATAGTGGAGTTATTTTTCATGTTAAGGGTGATCAATTATCAGAAGAGCAAATGGCCGATGGCAAATCATTGCTCGACGGTGTTGTGTTTCAAGACAAACTAATTATGGCTTCAGAAAATGGCATTAAAGTGAAGGAGTTGAATCCGTAATGCGTGGTTTATTAGACTTTTTAGAAAGAGCGGTGTTTCGTCATCGCTTGTTCGCAATTATTTCCTTTGCTTTGATCACCTGTTTTTTATTATTCAAAGCAACACAAATTCAATTAGACGCCTCGTTTAATAAAAATATCCCTCTTAATCATGAATACATGAAAGTATACACCAAACACGAAAAGCAATTTGGTGGTGCAAATAGCATTTTAATTTCGGTGTGTGATGCAGACGGTGATATTTTCAATGAAGAATTTTTTACCCAACTAAAAGCAGTTCATGACCAGCTTTATTTTATTCCAGGTGTTAACCGCCCATTAGTTAATTCAATCTTTGCCCCGAGTGCACGTTTTGTTGAAGTTGTTGAAGATGGCTTCGCTGGTGGTCCAATTATTCCGGCTAACTTCACAGCTGATAAACGTGGTCTTGCAGTTGTAAAAGAAAACATCGAAAAAGCAAAAGTGGTCGGCCGTATGATCGCTAGTGACTACTCGTGTGCAATGGTAACAGCCCAGTTACTCGAGACTGATCCGCAAACACAAGAAAAACTTGATACATTAGCCTTTGCTGAAAAACTAGAAACACAAGTTCGTGAACCGTTAAGTACTGATAAAGTCAGTATCCATATTATTGGTTTTGCTAAGATGGCAGGGGATGTAGCAGAGGGTGCTAAAGGCGTACTGTTATTTTTTGCAATCGCGATTGCTTTTACCTTTGTGATGGTTTGGCTGTTCTGCCACTCTTTAAAACTGACAATTTTACCGATTGCCTGTTCAATCATTGCCGTTGTTTGGCAGTTAGGTTTGTTATCAACCTTGGGCTTTGGCTTAGACCCTATGTCAATTTTGGTGCCGTTTTTAGTGTTTGCGATTGGCGTAAGTCATGGTGTGCAAATGATCAATGACATCGGTAAAAAAGTGACGTCAGGAAGCTCAACCCGGGTGTGTTGTCAGGCAAGCTTTAGAGCACTTTTGATCCCAGGTGGTATCGCGCTGCTATCAGACACAATTGGCTTTTTAACCTTACTCACAATTGATATTGGTATTATTCGTGAACTTGCCATCACCGCAAGTTTAGGTGTGGCGGTAATTATTTTCACAAACCTCGTATTGTTACCAGTGTGGGCATCGTATATGCGCTTTGAAGGCTCTGTGCATATTCAAGCAGGAACACACTCAGACAAACCGAATTTCTTAGATAAATTGCGTGAACTGTTAGTAAAAGCGACGGACCGTAGAACCGCCGGTTTAATTATTGTGCTTACAGCGATATTATTTGCAGTGGGTTATTGGCAAGCTGACAAAATGCGCATTGGTGATTTACACGCAGGTGCGCCATCTTTGCACCAAGATGCCCGCTACAACCAAGACACCTTTTTGATTTCTGATAAATACACCATTTCATCAGATATCCTGAAAGTGATTGTAGAAGCGTATCCTGCTGCTTGTACTGAGCATGATGTGATGGAGCGTATTAGTCGTTTCCAATGGCAGATGGAAAACGTTGCAGGGGTGCAATCAGCAGTGAGTTTAAGCTCAGTTGCGCAATCTGTGAATGCCGGCTTCAACGAAGGTAACCTTAAATGGCAAAGCCTGCCGCGCAACACGGCAAGTTTAGTGCAAGCTACTTCACGCGTTGAAACAAGCTCAGGTTTACTCGATGGTAACTGCTCTGTAATGCCAGTGATTATTTTCTTAAATGACCACAAAGCAGAAACTATTGACCATGTGGTAGCGAAAGTTAAAGAGTTTGCTAAGGCTGAAGAAACGGATGAGTTGAAGTTTAAGTTAGCATCGGGACCTGTGGGTGTAATGGCCGCAACCAACGAATCTGTATCAGCTGCACAGCTACCTATGATGCTTTACGTTTACGGCGCCGTAATCCTGCTATGCTTAATTAGCTTTAGAAGTGTTAAGGCAACGGTTGCGGTTGTATTACCTCTGTATATCGTATCAACTTTAGCGCAAGCCTTGATGGTACAACTTGAAATAGGTTTAACGGTATCGACACTACCAGTTATCGCTTTAGGTGTTGGTATTGGTGTTGATTATGGGATTTATATACTGTCATCAATGATGGGGCAGCTAAAACAAGGTGTGGCACTCGAAGTGGCTTATCGCAATGCATTAGCAGAGCGTGGTAGCGCAGTGTTATTCACGGGTATTACCTTAGCCATTGGTGTTAGCACATGGATTTTCTCTGATCTGAAGTTCCAAGTAGATATGGGTATTCTTTTGACCTTCATGTTTTTGGTTAACATGCTGGGCGCAGTACTACTTTTACCTGCAATTGGTAGCTTCCTCTGGACTGACCAGAAAAAATAATGTGAATAATTGTGCTCCAATATGGCCAGTAATGGCCATTTATATCTATATTTTGTGAATAGATGACCAAATAGCTGAAAAGCTTAAAATGATTTCATCGAAAAGGCTGTTTATTAGCTGCAAAAGAGTTAGAATTTACCTGACTCCACGCTAATAAATGGCTGTACAAATATTCTACTAATCGATAAGTAGTATAGATTAAGGAACATACAATGACACGAAATGAAGGGCAAGCCTCGGTTATCTTAGATAATGTCTGTAAGCTGATCCAGAAAAAAGTTCACGCTGATAATGTGTTACTCGTTGAGAAATTCGCCAAAGCCTTGTACAGCAATATGTCTAAAGAGGATTTGGCACATCGCAACGATAGTGACTTATATGGCGCTGCACTAAGCCTATGGAACTCGCTAGAAAAAAATAACTCTGATGACGCGGTTGTCCGTGTCTTCAATCCAGAAGTAGCAAAAGATGGCTGGCAGTCATCGCACACTATTGTTGAAATCATCGCGAAAGACATGCCTTTCTTAGTTGATTCTGTGCGTATGGCCATGACTCGCGAAAACATCTCTTCTCACTTATTACTTCACTCTCCACTGAAAATCCAACGTGACAAAAATGCTAAAATCACGGGTATTTCAAGCTTAAAAGCAGAGCAAGAATCAACGTCAACAAAAACGGTGTTCTTTATCGAGATTGATCGCCAAACAGATGCAAAAGTTATTGAGTCTTTCAAAAAAGAACTTGAGTCTGTGTTAGTTGACGTATCTATCGCTGTAGAAGATTGGCAGCCAATTCGTGAAAAGCTAATTGCTGTAACGAAGGATTTACCTAAGCGTCATCATAATAATAACGAAAGTGAAGTTGCTGAAACGGTTGAGTTTTTAGACTGGTTAGCAAAAGATAACTTTACCCTAATGGGTTATCGTGAGTATGAACTGTCGCCTGTACAGGGTGATTATCAATTAAAAGGTAAAAAAGGTACTAGCCTTGGTCTGATGAAAAACACAGACGAAGAGCACAGCCGTTTACTTTCTGAATTACCAGAAGTTGCACGTCAAGAAGCGCGTAGCAATAATTTACTGATTTTAACGAAAACTAATTCAGTGTCTCGTGTTCACCGTCCTGCTTATATTGACTATGTGGGTATCAAGCGTTTTGACGAGGAAGGTAATGTAATTGGTGAAGACCGTTTCCTTGGTTTATTCTCTTCGAGCTTCTACAACAACAGCGCCGCTGATGTTCCGGTACTGAAAAGTAAAATTAATCGCATTATGGAAATGTGTGACTTTGCTAAAGGCACCCATGCTTATAAAGCGGTATTAAATATCCTAGAAACATATCCACGTGATGAACTTGTGCAAGCACGTGAAGCCGAACTACTTGAAGTTGCTATGGGCGTACTACAAGTACAAGAGCGTGATATGTGCCGTATTTTTGTGCGTAAAGACGCATATGGCCGTTTCTTCTCTTGCATGGTCTATGTACCGCGTGAGCGCTATAACACGGCACTACGTCGTGAAACGCAACGTATCTTAGCTAACGCATTTAATTCTGACGACAAAGTCGAATTTACTACTTTCTTCTCTGAGTCAACATTAGCCCGTACTCATTATACGGTGCGTGTGACTGACAATAATATTGAATATAACGTGAAAGACATCGAAAACAACCTAATTGAAGCTGCCCGTACTTGGGAAGATAGACTCCAGTCTGCACTACTTGAGAGTGCAGGTGAAGCACGCGGTAAAGAACTAAACCGTAAATATGCACAAGCATTTGCAAGTGCATATAAAGATCAGGTTTTACCAAGTGCTGCGGTTGTTGATATCGAGAAACTTGAGCTTCTTAATGACGAAAACAAACTAGAAATGTTGTTCTATCGTCCACAAGAAGAAGCAAATACCAATGTTGTTCGTTTAAGCTTATTCCATAAAGATGAGCCAATCCACTTATCTGACGTCATGCCAATGTTAGAAAACTTTGGCTTACGTGTAGTGGGTGAAACGCCTTACTCAGTTAAAACGACAGACGGTAAAGTTAATTGGATCATGGATTTCACCATGCTAATTGACAATAAGGGCATTGCTGACTTTGATAAAGTATCTGCTCGTTTCCGTGCTGCGCTTACTAATGTTTGGAATAACCGTTTAGAAAACGATGGTTTCAACCGTTTAGTATTAATGGGTGGTTTAACCGGTCGTGAAGCGTCTATTCTTCGTGCATACGCTAAATACATGCGTCAAATTGGTGTAACTTTCTCGCAGACTTACATCGAAAGCACATTTGCAAATTACCCACATATTGCTTCGCAAATCGTTAACTTATTCACTAAAAAGTTCTCAGTTAAGAACCCTGGTAGTGAGAAGACGCTTGAGAAGCTAGTTGCACAAGTAAATCTTGAACTAGAAAACGTAGCAAACCTAGATGATGACCGTATCATCCGTTTATACGTTGATATGATCAATGCAACTCTTAGAACGAACTTCTTCCAAAAAGAAGCGGATGGCCAATTTAAGTCATATGTATCGTTCAAGGTTCAGCCTTCTATGATCCCAGAAATGCCATTACCACTGCCTGCGTTTGAGATCTTCGTATACTCGCCGCGCGTTGAAGGTGTGCATTTACGTGGTGGTAAAGTTGCACGTGGTGGCCTACGTTGGTCTGACCGTCGTGAAGACTTCCGTACTGAGGTACTGGGTCTTGTTAAAGCGCAACAAGTTAAAAACACGGTTATCGTGCCAGTAGGTTCGAAAGGTGGTTTCGTATGTAAACAGCTACCGACTGACCGTGAAGCATTCTTCAAAGAAGGCCAAGAGTGTTACAAAATTTTCATCCGTGGTTTATTAGATATCACAGATAACATCGAACGTGGTGAGATTGTTCCGCCAGTTGATGTTGTTCGTCATGATGAAGATGACCCGTATTTAGTTGTTGCTGCCGATAAAGGTACTGCGACTTTCTCTGATATCGCAAACGGCATCGCAAATGAATATAACTTCTGGCTAGGTGATGCATTCGCATCAGGTGGCTCAGTAGGTTATGACCATAAGAAAATGGGTATCACTGCAAAAGGTGCGTGGGAGTCTGTTAAGCGTCACTTCCGTGAAATGGATATTGACTGTCAAACAACTGATTTCACTGTTGTAGCTATCGGCGACATGGCGGGTGACGTATTTGGTAACGGTATGTTGCTTTCTAAGCACATTCGCTTACAAGTGGCGTTCAACCACATGCACATCTTTGTTGATCCAAACCCAGATGCTGCAACATCTTACCCTGAGCGTGAGCGTTTATTTAATTTACCGCGTTCTTCTTGGGAAGATTACAACAAAGACCTTATTTCACAAGGTGGTGGTGTATTCTCTCGTGCGGCTAAATCAATTAGCTTAAGCCCTGAAATGAAGAAAATGCTTGGCACTAAAAAAGCGAGCATGACACCTAACGAATTAATCAAAGCAGCTCTAATGATGGAGTTTGATTTACTTTGGAATGGTGGTATCGGTACTTACATCAAGAACTCTAAAGAGACTGATGCAGATGTTGGTGACCGCGCAAATGATGCACTTCGTATTAACGGTTCTGAGCTTGGTGCGAAGATCTTAGGCGAGGGTGGTAACTTAGGTGCTACACAATTAGGTCGTATCGAATTTGCAGCTAAAGGTGGTCGTGTTAACACTGACTTCATCGATAACGTAGGTGGTGTTGCGTGTTCAGATAACGAAGTAAACATTAAGATCTTACTTAATGGCTTAGTTGCTGAAGGTGACTTAACGCGTAAACAACGTGATGAGCTACTTTATGCTATGACCGATGAAGTATCGCAGCTGGTTCTTAAAGATTGTTATCGTCAAACGCATACCTTATCGATTACACAGTCAAAAGGCACATCAACACTTAAAGAAAAAGTACGTTTTATCCATGCCCTTGAAAAAGATGGCAAGTTAAATCGTGCAATTGAGTTCATTCCAACTGATGAAGAACTTGCAGAGCGCGCAGCAGCGGGTAAAGATTTAACTCGTCCAGAACTATCTGTACTAGTTTCTTACGCGAAAATGGTACTTAAAGAGTCTTTAGTGGTTGATGAAATCACTGAAAACCCTTATTACCGTCAGTTATTGGTTAATTCATTCCCGGTACCACTTCGTGAGAAGTTCAACGATGCAATGGATAACCACCCACTTCGTAAAGAAATTATCGCAACAAAACTTGCCAATAATATTGTTAACGATATGGGCCTTAACTTCATGGTTCGTATGCACGAAGAAACAGGTGCTAACGAAGCAGAAATCGCGCTTTGCTATTCAATTGCAAAAGAAGTGTTCCAGATGCCAGAAACATGGTCATCAATTGTTGCACTTGATAATAAGATCCCAGCAGCTGTACAAACAGAAATGCTCTATCAGTTACGTCGTACGGTTCGTCGTGCAACACGTTGGTTCTTACGTCATCGCAATAAAGCACAAACGATTGAGCAAGCAATTGAGTTCTTTGCACCAACATTTGCTGATTTAAGTGAAAACTTAAATAGCTACATGGTTGAAAAAGAAAGCGAGCGTTTGGTTAAAGCAGCTGAGAAGCTAATTGATAGCAATGTACCAAAAGCACTTGCGACACGAGTTGTGTCTCTATCAAGCCTATTCTCTGTAATGGACTTAGCCGAAATTGCTAATAATTCAGAGCGTAGCATTGCTATGGTATCTAACACGTACTTCAAGTTGGGTGCGCGTATGGGCTTACATTGGTTCCTTGACCAAATTACTAACCAACCGGTTGCAAATCACTGGCAAGCACTTGCTCGTGCTTCTTACCGTGAAGAGCTTGATTGGCAACAACGTACATTATCGGCTGTGGTACTTAATAGCTTTGCAGCAGACAGCAAAGACATAGATGCACAAATTGATGAGTGGATGGATAACCAAGATCTACTTCTACAACGTTGGAAACAGATGCTATCTGAATTCAAAACATCACAAAGCCATGATTTTGCGAAGTTCTCAGTAGCACTTCGTGAACTAATGTTGTTAAGCCACAACTGTGACACTTCCAAATAAGTGAAAAGTCGTTAAAATACATACCCCAGCTCGCTGGGGTATTTTTTTGCCCTTAATTTGCAATGGTCCGTTTATAAGCGGCTACCTTGTTTATTTTTACCTAAGGAACAAACCATGTTTTATGATCTAGCTCGCCGTTTTATGTTTACCCGTGATGCGGAGTGGGCTCATGAATTTGCACTTAATAATTTACGCCGATTTGCTCATACTCCATTGAGTGCAGCGTGGTCTCAATCTGTCCCTAATAAACCAGTTAACTTTTTGGGTTTAGAATTTAAAAATCCAGTAGGTTTAGCGGCAGGCTTAGATAAAAATGCAGAGTGTATTGATGCATTTTCACAAATGGGTTTTGGCTTCGTTGAAGTGGGTACTGTTACTCCTCGCCCTCAAGCTGGTAACGATAAGCCGCGTATTTTCCGTTTACCAGAATCAAATGCGATCATAAATCGTATGGGCTTTAACAACAAAGGCGTTGATAACCTAGTTAATAACGTAAAAGCGGCGAAATATGACGGTATTCTAGGTATAAATATAGGTAAAAATAAAGATACACCAAACGAGCAGGGTAAAGATGACTACATTCATTGTATGCGCAAAGTATTTGAGCATGCATCGTACATCACAGTAAATATTTCTTCACCAAATACTCCGGGTCTTCGTGATTTACAATATGGTGAAGCGCTTGATGACTTGCTACAAAGCTTAAAGAATGAACAACTTGATTTAGCTGCAAAGCATAACAAACAAGTGCCTATGCTTGTTAAGATCGCCCCAGATCTTGATGAAATACAAATTGCGCAAGTTAGTGAGTCATTGATCAACAATCAGATCGATGGTGTTATTGCTACAAACACCACACTTGAGCGTGCTGCAGTGCAAGGCCAACAATATGCAAACGAAGCGGGCGGTTTATCTGGACAACCAGTACGTCAGCGCTCAACCCACGTGGTTAGTGAGCTGAAGCGTTTAACTGATGGTAAGTTACCTATCATTGGTGTGGGTGGTATTGATGATGCAGACTCTGCAAAAGAAAAATTTGCAGCGGGTGCCGACCTTGTACAAGTTTATACTGGCTTTATTTATAAAGGCCCAGAATTGGTAAAAACGATCCTTAACGGCTTATAAGGATCAGTTATCTAAGCATTTGATCATTAATAAAATGTTCTAAAAAAGTATTTTATTAATGGTCAGGCTTAGCTATAATTTATGATTAATCGCACAGAATTCTAAGTTAGGGAGGAGACATGTTACAAGCATCGAAGCAATGGAAATGGCTTGCTTGTGCAAAAAATAATCGTCTTTTGGTTGACCTTGACCAAGATATGCAACTGTGCACACCTTACAAATTACGCCAACTTACTGATGCTGTTTTACAAGAGCCAAACTTCAGTCTTGAAGATGCTGCATTTTATCAGCAAGTTTATCAATATCTTGAAACATTCTCATTATGGAGTCCGGCAGAGCTTTGCCAAATTGCTCTTAACGCTACAGCAGTTAAATTTCATTTGAAGCCAGTACTTGCAAAGAGTTGGTTTTTTCATGAATACCAGGGTAGCCAGCCAAGTGTTGAAGCGGTTGTAAAGTTATACTCTAAGTCACAAGAAGGTGAGTTTTTAATTGTCGATCATTCACCAGAAGCATCTGTTTGTATTAATCTGAGCGCACACTTTCAGTTAGACGAAAATCTATCTCTAGAGCAGTTTGAAGCCATCAAGGTTCTAAATAATCGTATCCATCCTGTTTATATTCAACAAAAACAGTTTAAAACGGCCTAGGGCGTGTTGACCTTTGTGAATTAAAATATGTTCACTCTAGAGGCAATTTAATCGCGGCGAGAGATTCGCAACCTAGTGGGCTAAGTAAAAATCTAGCTAATATCCCTGCAAATGTTGGCGTTTTTGTTCGCCAAGCTATGCTATAATCCTGCGCAATTAGCATTTAAGGGTTTTTACTTTGCAATTTATCGCACTTACTTCTATCGGAATAGAAAATTTACTTGTTGATGAGCTTACAGCACTTGGTGCAGAAGTCTCTAAACAAACCGTGGGCTCTGTACGTTTTGAAGCAGATAGCTTGTTAGCACAAAAAATTTGTTTATCGAGTCGCTTCGCCACTCGTATCATGATGCTGATAGAAGAAAAAGAAGGCGTTAAAGACAAAGAAAGCCTTTATCAATTTGCACGACTACAGCCCTGGCAAGAGTGGTTTGGCCCAAAACAAACTTTCGCTGTTGATTTTAGTGGTACTAACAACGATTTAAAAAATACCCAGTTCTCTGGTCTTGTCGTAAAAGATGCGATTGTTGATTATTTTTCAGATCTATTTGAACAGCGTCCAGATGTTGATAAGTACAACGCTAATGTGCGTGTTGTAGCAAGATTAAATCGCCAAGGTGTTGCGCTTTATATTGACTATTCAGGTCCACGTTTATCTGAACGTGGTTATCGTCAAGACCAAGGTAAAGCACCGATTAAAGAGCATTTAGCTGCAGCACTTGTAAAGCGAAGTGGCTGGCTTGAAAATGTACAACAACCTTTATTTGATCCATGTTGCGGTGCTGGTACCATTTTAATTGAAGCAGCAAGCATGGCTCGTAATGAAGCGCCTGGCTTATTCCGAGAAGGTTTTGCATTTGAGCGCCTACCAAGTTTCCGCATCCAAAAATACAAAGAGTTAAAAGCAGAACTAACGGCTCAAATTACTGATCCAAAGCTTTGGCTTATTGGACATGATATTGATGCTGGTGTAATTAAAAAAGCACAAGAAAACGCGGAACGCGCAGACCTTGGTAATGTAATTAAATTTAAACAAAGCGATGCAACAAAGCTTACCTCAGTTGCTAAGCTTCCTGGTGTGGTGATTTCAAACTTACCTTATGGTGAGCGTTTAGGCTCGATGGCAGAGTTGGTTAACTTACACCGAAGCTTAGGTGTTGGCTTCAAAAAGCACTTTAACCATTGGAAGCTTGCTTTACTTGGCACCGACGAAAGCCTATTTAAGTTATTAAAGCTTGTTAAATTAAAACGCTATAAGTTCAAAAATGGCCCGTTAGATGTGGTGCTAAATTTATATCAACTTGACGATAAACAAGTCGAGCTAAGCAAAGAAGATAAACCAGCACTTAACTTTGAAGGTTCAACAGCATTTGCAAACCGCTTAAAGAAAAACAAGCAAAACTTGAAAAACTGGTTAAAGCAAAATGAAGTAAGCTGTTATCGTGTTTACGATGCGGATATTCCAGAATATAACGTTGCAGTTGATGTGTACGATGATTCAGCGGTTATTTTTGAATATGCCGCACCGAAAGAAATCGATGACACTACGGCACAAAAGCGCTTACAAGATGTGATTAGCCTGACCGCTGAGCAGTTAGAAATTGCGCCAGAGAATATCGCAGTTAAAGTACGCAAAAAGCAAAAAGGCGAAGAGCAATATACTAAGGTATCAAAACAAAATCGCACACAAGTAGTCGAAGAGTTTGGTGCTAAATTTAAAGTAAATCTATTTGATTATTTAGATACAGGTTTATTCTTAGATCACCGTTTGGCTCGTCGTTATATTCAACAAAACTCACAAGGTAAACGTTTCTTAAACTTGTTTGCTTATACGGGCAGTGCATCTGTTCATGCTGCGCTAGGTGGTGCCAAAGCAATTACTACCGTTGATATGTCAAAGACCTATTTAAAATGGGCGCAAGAGAATTTCGCGCTTAATGACTTGAGCAATACTCGTTTTCGTTTTGAGCAAGCTGACTGCTTGAAATGGCTTGAATACGCACAAGGTCAATATGATTTAATTTTCTTAGATCCACCGACGTTCTCAAACTCAAAACGTATGAAAGATGCATTTGATGTTCAGCGTGACCATATCAAGCTCCTTACTTGGGTTAAAAAGATTTTAAGTCCAAATGGCACGCTTATATTCTCTAACAACAAGCGTGGCTTTATCATGGATGAAGTTGGTTTAATGGGGCTTGGCTTAAAAGCAGAGAATATTTCTGGCAAAACTTTATCGCCAGATTTTAAACGCAATAAGCAAATTCATAATAGTTGGCTTATTACACATGGCTAGTTTTACCTTGTATCACACAGATGGCTGTCATTTGTGTGAAATGGCAGATGAATTATTAGTTGCAGCAAACGTTTCCTTTGCTGCAAAAGATATCATGGATAGTGAACAGCTTATCGAGCTTTACCAAACCAGTATTCCGGTTGTTGAAGCTCATCAAGGCGAAAAATTATTTTGGCCTTTTGATGCACAGCGATTAGCGCAATTTATTGCTGATAATAAAGAATAAGAGTAGTAATCACGATGGATTTAATCAGAATAGCCAAAGCGCAACTCGCTTATGGTACGCATCCGTTACTAGATGATGCTGATGCAGTTATTGAGTCGGGTGAGCGTGTATGTATTGTTGGTCGTAACGGTGCAGGTAAATCAACATTACTTAAAGTACTTGATGGCCAAGTTATCTTGGATGATGGTGAAATAAACCAACTAAGTGGTATACGAATTTCGCGTCTAGAGCAAGATCCACCAAAGGGGGCTGCAGGCTCAGTATTTGATTATGTAGCGCAGGGTATGCCAGATATTGCTAACTTATTGATTGAATATCACCAAGTTAGTAATCAGATGCAAACAGACTATAACGATAAGTTACTAAATAAGTTAGAGCGCTTATCAAATCAATTAGAAACAGTTGACGGCTGGCGTTTTGATACGCGTATTCAACTTGTGTTATCGCGCCTAGAGCTAGATCCAGAGGCTAAACTTGAATCATTATCAGGCGGTTGGTTACGTAAGGTTGCTTTAGCAAGGGCCCTAGTTAGTGAGCCTGATTTATTGCTACTAGATGAGCCTACCAACCACTTGGATATGAGTAGTGTTATTTGGCTCGAGCAATTTTTAAAAGAATTTAAAGGCGGTATCGTTTTTATTTCTCACGACCGTGCGTTCATTCGCGCAGTAGCTACTCGTATTCTTGATTTAGACCGCGGAAAACTAATTTCATATCCGGGTGATTATGCAACATACCTTGAACAAAAAGCGCATGATTTAAAGGTAGAAGAAACGCAAAACGCGCTATTTGATAAACGCTTAGCCGAAGAAGAAGCGTGGATCCGCCAAGGTATAAAAGCCCGTAGAACACGTAATGAAGGACGCGTTCGCGCATTAAAAGAGTTGCGTAAAGAGCGTAAGCAGCGAGTAGAGCAGGTTGGTAAAACAGATTTCAACATTGAAACTGCTGAGCGTTCAGGCAAGCTTGTTTTTGAAGCGAAAAACATAAGTCATGCATTTAAAGACAAAGTGATCGCTAAAGACTTCTCTACACTTGTTATGCGTGGCGATCGTATTGGCCTTGTAGGCCCTAATGGTATAGGTAAAACAACACTGCTTAAAATTTTATTTGGTGACTTAACACCAGATAGCGGAAGTGTTAAGCAAGGCGTTAATTTAGAATTTGCCTATTTTGACCAATACCGTCAAAAGCTTGATGAAGAAGCCACAGTACAAGACAACGTAGCTGAAGGTAAGCAAGAAGTGATGATGGGCGGGCGCTCACGTCATGTACTTGGTTACTTACAAGACTTCTTATTTCCGCCGGCAAGAGCCCGCACACCGGTAAAAGCACTTTCTGGTGGTGAGAAGAACCGCTTGTTACTTGCAAAGCTATTTTTAAAGCCGTCTAATATTTTGGTACTCGATGAGCCAACCAATGACTTAGATATCGAAACATTAGAATTACTTGAAGATATTATTAACCAATATCAAGGTACCGTGCTTATTGTTAGCCATGACCGCGAATTTATAGATAATACCTGTAATTCAGTCTGGGCATTTGAAGGTGATGGTAAGATTACCGATATTATTGGTGGCTACAGTGACTATGAGGCTTATGCTGCCTACTTAGTTGAGCAAGAGAAACAACAACAGCAACAAACTAAGCAAGAAAAACCCGTGGTGCAAAACCAAGATAAACCACAAAAGAAAAGTAATAAACTCTCTTACAAATTAAAACTTGAATTAGAAGAATTACCCAGTAAAGTGGAACAACTTGAAAAAGCGCTCGATGCTCAGCAAGTTGTGGTCAATGACCCTGACTTTTTTAAGCAAGATGCTGCAATTACATCAGAAGCATTGAACCATTTAGCCCAGTTAGAGTCTGAGCTTGAAGCCGCTTTTGAGCGCTGGGAAGAACTCGAAGATTTAAAGAATCAGTAGTAAGGATTAAAATGAAATATAAATTACTCGCTGCCAGTATTTTAGCTACTCTAAGTACCTCAGCGATGAGCGCGACCTATAAATTAGAAGAGTTAGGTGGTCTGGAAGGCTCTAAGCATAATTATATAACGGATGTTAGTGAAAACGGTCATATCATTGGTCTTGCAAATGGTATGTACAAATTACCTGTAGACGTTTCTTACATAGATTTTGAAGAAAGCAACATTAAAAATGCTTATGACCAAGAAAAAGCGCGCTTAGAATCAATTGATAAAGAAATTACGTTTACGTTAGATGATATTCAAAATAACGATGCAGTAAATACGAACGCTGATGCGCATTCGTTTATGATAAGATTCTTAGCGACAGATAGCCGTTCAAATGATTCAGAATTTCAGAAAATATCGAGCGCAATTGCAACGATATACAATGCCGAAGGCTCGCAGGAGCAGGTGTTATTTGATGAAGCATCGCTTGATTATGATGGCTTGACCCGTTCAACATCAAACCTCCTAACAGCAGTTGCTGATGATGGTGTAATGGTTGGCTGGGGTAGTGCACCTTACGAGAAAACCGCCTTTACCCAAACAGATGAAGACGAAGAAGAAACTCATTTCTTGCGTGAATTTATCAGCCGAGGCATTGTTATTGGTGCTAATGGTGTCGAAGTACCTTTAGTTCCTGAGTTTGATGAGCACGGTGGTATTAGCGCAGCTTACGGTATTACCAAAACAAACGCTGGCTACGAAGTGGTAGGTACCGTATCTACTGGTATTCCAATTGATCCTCAAGATGATATCGATGATCGATGTGATAATGAAGACGAGCCAGTTTCAGATTGTGTTGAAACGCTTAATCGTAGCTTTAGTACGGGTATTTTCGATAAACGAGCCGTTAAATGGACCTTAGATAACGACCTAAATATTATCAATACGGAAATATTTGGTTTAGGTCTTACGCCAAAAGATGACGAAGATTTTGCATTTAGAAGCAGCGCTTTTGTCATTAATGAAAATGGGGTAATAGCTGGTACTTCAGATGTTCGCTATAAAGATCGAGATATTCGTATCACTATGCCGGTTATTTTTGAGAATGGTGAAGTAAAAGAGTTTCTTGACCAAGAAGATGATTGGACCTCGGGTCAGCCTTTAGCTATCAATAATGACGATGTTGTGGTTGGTTATGCAACCAAAAGAATCGAAGGTACAAACCGTACTAAATTTTTCTATTACGACAAGAAAAGTGACAGTGTTGTTTTCCCGACAGATTATTTCTCAAGTTCTAGCTCAATCGCTAATGACATAAATGATAATGGTGTGATTGTTGGTGAGGGTGAAACCGATATCTACAATACGTCTACACGTCGTCGTGAAGGCTTTATGTACACTATCGGTGAAGATAAAGTCGTAAATTTAAACGATTTATTACCTTGCTATGAAGAAGATGGTGAAACACGATTTAAATACGTTGTTGCTGAAGCCAAGTCGATTAACAACAATAATGAAATATTTGGTGTTGCTACCAAAACGGTAGAAAAAACAGATTCATTCGGTAACACGGTAGTCGATCTTAACGGTAATGTTGAATATGAAAGTATTGCAGTACCTGTTAAGTTAACACCAATTAGTGGTTCAATTGAAGAGTGCCCTGCAGAAGAAGTTGAACAATATCAGCGTCAGTCTGCAAGCTTCCCTTGGTATGCATTAATCTTGTTACCATTTGCAGCTGCACGTCGCTTTTTTAAAGCAAAGTAGTGTAAAAAATAACTTTTCAACTACATTAAAAAACCCAGCTTAAAGCTGGGTTTTTTGTCTATACTCATATTTGAATTGTCAGTTTTTTATTTTTGATGTCGATGTAACCATGCTTTTCTTACAGAGCGCTTCCAAAGCATATCTGTTACGAAATAGCCAAGTATAGCCGCGGCTGTTGCACAAATAAGTGAACCAACTAAGAAAGCCGGACCAATGGTTGTTAAGCTTTCTAAAAACCATTGCCAGCTAGGCTCAAAATGGAAGTGTTGTGTAGGTTGCGCTAAGGCAATTGTTCCAACAATATATGAGCAGTAAAAAATAGGTGGCATTGTCAGTGGATTTGTGATCCACACCGTAGCAACAGAAATAGGCAAGTTTACACGAAATGGAATGGCCAGGGCGGCTGCTAGAACCATTTGAAAAGGAACAGGGATGAAAGCAAAAAATAAACCTACAGCAAATGCTCCTCGAGCAGAACGGCGATTTAAATGCCATAAATTGGCATCATGTAATAAACGGCCAAAAATTCTTAAGTATTTATGATCTCTTACCTTGTTGTGATCAGGTAAAAACCGTTGGATCGTTTTCTTAGCCATTTAAAGCAACCATTTACATCTGTTTGGTTATGCAGTGGTTTTATATTGGGTTGTTTTATTACCCTTTATACGGCAAACACTGCAGTGTTTTATCTAATAAGTTTTGCTGTTATTTTAGCAGCTGCCTATTTTAAGCCTTTTTTGCCAATATTGTCAGGGTTTATTTGCGGTATTTTTTTAGTATTTTTTCATTACTTAGTCTTTTATTCTCAAAGCGAATGCGACTTAAGACCTAAAAAACCAGTAATTGCTAATTTTCAAGTAATTTCAATACACTCAGTCCAGTCACCTTTCTACGTTAAAGCAAGCCTAAAAAGCATACAGGGGTGCAGTCTCTCTAAATTAAAACCACCTATAGCAATGATTAGTGTTAGCACAGCGCAAAAACTGATGGTTGGTGATGAAGTGAGTGCGCAAATAAAGCTTAAGCCGTTTAGAAGCGTAAAAAATTATAATAGTTTTGATCGTGAACGACATGCGTTTAGACAAAGACTTTTTTATAAAGGGCGCACAGTTTCTAAAATACAGATAGAAAATCAGACTGGTAAACCTACTAGTACTGAGGTATATCGCAATTACATATCGACTATAACTACTGGCAGCCAATTACAATGGCTTTACTATGCTTTGCTAACTGGCGATAAAAGCAAAATATCGCAACAAAATAAACAACAACTACGTGAATTAGGTATAAGCCATCTTTTGGCAATCTCAGGACTACACATCGGGCTTGTATATGCAATCGGCTTTTACTTTAGTAAATATCTCACCCGTATAATGCGAATACCTGTGTCTCAAACCCGTCAGATTAATAGTTGGTTTATGCTGATAGGTTTTTGTTTTGCAGCTACCTATGTATATCTAAGTGGTTTTGCCGTGTCTGCAGTGCGCGCATTGTTGATGTTAGGCTGTTTGCTATTTATCTACATCTTAAATAAGAATCCATTGCGATGGCGAACAATTCTTTATGCTCTTACACTAGTGCTGATTATTGATCCATTTACGTTATTAAACCCCGGTTTGTATTTTAGTTTTATTGCTGTTGCTATTATTTTTCTTGTTATTCGAAGTTCTCTTGGCAAAAACTTAGGTTTTTACAGACGTGTTATACAGCTTGGCTTAATTCAATTAGCGTTATTTATAGGCCTGTTGCCATTGTCACTGTTTTACTTTGATGGCGTAAGTACGATTGGCTTGCTGGTAAATTTAGTCGCTGTGCCAATAATTAGTGTCATTGTTTTACCATTTTTAGTTTTGTACAGTTTTTTATCTTTATTTTTAGATTTATCGCTACTTTTATATGGCTTAGATTTTGTTTTAAATTACCTTTATCAATCGATAATGTTAGTCCCAAAACAATGGCGCTGGCTTGAGTTCGCATTTGTTGAGTTCAATACCTTAGTTTTGATTTACAGCACTCTGTTATTGTTTCTTTGTTATCCTTATCGAGCATTTACCATTATTCCTGTATTGATTGTAACTTTTGATTGGCTTTTGTCGCCGAAAAGCACTTTTCAGTTAGATGTATTTGACGTTGGTCATGGCTTAATGGTGATGCTCAGCGAAGAAAATAAGGCGGTTGTCTATGATTTAGGGCCACGTTATTTTGGTCGATATGACTATATTCAGTCAGTTTTATTAGCAAACATAAATGCGCTTAAGCTTGAGGTGATTGCCACTATAGTAAGTCATCAAGATAATGACCACATTGGAGGTCTTCACTCGTGGAATGAAAATGGCTTTGGAGAGACGTTAAAGTATTTTCATCCGCATGGCGTGAATGCTCGTTGTGAGCCAAAGCTTTTAAAAATCGGCAATGTTAGCTTAACTAGCTTTAGTATGCCTGGTGATAATAACAATGATCAATCTTGCATTTTGAGGGTGAAGTCGGGTGAGTATAGTGTGTTATTAACCGGCGATATTTCTGCTGAAGCAGAGCAACAACTCATTACCAGGCTCCCAGACCTGCAAGCGACAGTACTCGTCAGCCCTCATCACGGTAGTAATACATCGTCAAGTCAGGCGTTTATTGAGCAGGTGCGGCCTAAACTGGTTATCCACTCAAGTGCATACCAAGGGCAGTGGCAGTTTCCTCACCCTGAGGTTGTAAAACGTTATCAAGACCGTGATATAGCGCAGTTAAGTACAGCAGACAGTGGCCATATTAGAATCAAATTCTATAACGATACCTTTTTAGTTGAATCAGCTCGCGAGCATGAAAGTTACTGGTTCGAACAAGATTGACGTTTTGTTTTTACCCCCATAAGGCTACAATAGTCGAAGTCTATGAATAAGAGAGTGTTATGGATCAAACTACATCCCAAATTTATAAGCGATTAATCAGTTATGTGGGTGATTATAAATTAATCGCGTTTTTCGCCATTGTTGGCATGGTTGGCTATTCTGCCATGGATGCACTGTTTATCAATTTAATGAAACCTTTTATTGATGAAGGCTTAAATGCTCGTAATACTGATGTATTAACTTATGCACCATTCGTTGTTATCGCGTTAGTGCTTGGTCGAGGCATGTTTAATTACATGTCATCTTACTGCTTGAGTTATGTTGGCTCCCAAGTTGTTAGAACTCTTCGCCAACAATTATTCGAACATATATTACATTTACCTGTGTCTTTTCATGACAAAAATTCTAATGGTGATTTAATTTCTAAAATCACTTTCGATACAGAGCAAGTACAACAGGCAATTACTAAAGCGCTGTTAATTGTGGTGAGAGAAGGGGCGTTTGTTGTTTTTTTACTTTTCAATATGTTTTATACAAGTTGGAAGTTATCGCTGATTTTCTTGGTTATTATTCCGCTGGTGGCAGTGATTGTTGCCTTTGTATCGAAACGCTTTCGGATGATCTCTAAAAAAATTCAATCAGCGATGGGGCAAGTTACTCGTAGTTCAGAGCAGATGCTCTCTGGGCATAAAGTAATCCACGGATTTGGTGGTCAGCAGCAAGAGATTGCTCAGTTTTCAGCGATCAATAACCATAATCGTCAGCAACGTATTAAAATGGATGCAACAAAGGCGTTAAGTGTTTCGGTTATTCAGATCTTAGCTGCGAGCGCAATGGCAGTGATTTTATGGGTCGTGTCAATGCCATCAATGATAGACACAATCAGCTCTGGTGATTTCGTATTACTAATATCATCAATGATGATGTTATTACGTCCACTTAAGCAACTTTCAAATGTAAATAGTGACTTACAACGTGGTATTTCTGCAGCACAAAGTATCTTTTTGGTACTTGATGAAGATGTAGAAAAAGACACTGGCACCTATAGTATTGATAAAGTGACAGGGCACATTGAAATAAACAACGTTACTTTCAAATACCCAACTAAAGATGAACCAGTTTTGAAAAACTTGTCGCTAACGATTAATGCCGGCGAAAGCATTGCATTAGTGGGGCGCTCTGGCTCTGGTAAATCGACCATTTCAAATTTATTGCCACGTTACTATGAGCTAGAAGGTGAAAGTGAAATTTTACTCGATGGTGTCAATATCGCTGATTACAAGCTAACGGATCTTCGTAAGCAATTTGCATTGGTTTCACAGCAAGTGGTGTTATTTAACGATACTATTGCAAATAACATATGCTATGGCCTTGAACGTGAACTCAGTAATGAAGAGTTAATGGCGGTTGCCAAACAAGCCCATGTTTGGGAATTTGTTAAAGACTTGCCAGAAGGTTTAAATACCATGGTGGGTGAAAACGGCGTGATGTTATCTGGCGGTCAGCGTCAACGTATCGCGATTGCACGTGCCATTTTAAAAGATGCACCTATTTTAATTCTCGATGAGGCGACATCAGCTCTCGATACTGAGTCTGAAAAGCTGATCCAGCATGCACTTGATAGCTTAATGAAAGAAAAAACATCAATTGTGATAGCACACCGTTTATCAACAATAGAAAACAGTGATTGTATTTATGTTATTGATCATGGTCAGGTTATCGAAAAGGGCACGCATAGCGAGCTGCTTGAAAAAGACGGCACCTATTCCGCTCTTTGTAAAATGCAATTTGGTGAGCAGTAGTGAGTGTTATTGAAAAAAGCTGGTATAAAAGACCAGGTTTACTCAGTGTTTTACTCTTACCTTTGAGTGTGCTTTTTTGGCTAATCTCAACGCTTCGTGCTTTGTTATATAAGCTTAATATTCTGAAGGCTTTTAAAGCGCATGTACCTGTTATTGTGGTTGGTAACATAAGTGTGGGTGGCAACGGCAAAACGCCATTTGTAATTTGGCTTGCTGAGTTCTTAAAACAACAAGGTTTAAAAGTGGCGGTGATCAGTCGTGGTTATGGTGGTCAGTCTGACTCGTATCCATTGTTAGTTACTGATGAGACGACTACAACACAAGCGGGTGACGAACCTGTACTTATTAGACGTCGTTTAGGTTGTGTTGTTATGGTTGGACCTGACCGTCAAGCCAGTATTAAAAAATTAGAACAGCACGATATTGATGTCATCATTTCTGATGATGGTATGCAACATTACAAAATGGCCCGAGATATAGAATGCTGTATTGTTGATAGTGAACGCCAGTTTGGTAACGGTTTATTAATGCCAGCAGGTCCACTTCGTGAAACCAAAGCGCGCTTAAAATCGGTTGATTTAGTCATTGAAAATGGCGGCAATGCACAAAGCCGCTATGATTTAGCATCGAGCCCATTTCGAACCGTGAGTGATTCAAAACTCGCCAATTCAGTTCAAGATAAAGGCCACGCCGTCAGTGCTATTGGTAACCCGAAACGCTTTGAGATAAGTCTTGAGCAGCAAGGCATTAACTTGCTATCGACTCATCATTTTCGCGATCACTATGCCTACCAAGCAAGTGACTTTACTATGTTTGGTGATGACGCTGTTTTTATGACAGAAAAAGATGCAGTTAAATGCTTTAGCTTTGCCAAGCCAAATTGGTATTATTTGCCTGTGGATGCAAAGCCGACAACAACGGTTATCGAAAAACTAAATTTATTATTAAAACAAAAAGGGATCCTCAATGGCCTTTGATACAAAATTACTTGAAATTATCGCCTGTCCAGTGTGTAAAGGTAAATTACGTCTTGATAAAGAAAATCAAGAGCTGATTAGTACAGCAGCGAAACTTGCTTATCCAATCAAAGACGATATCCCAGTGCTTTTAGAAAATGAAGCACGTGAACTAAGCCAAGAAGAGGTTGATAAGTGGAATTCGTAGTTGTAATTCCTGCTCGTTACGCATCGACACGTTTACCAGCTAAACCACTTGCTGATATATGTGGTAAGCCAATGATCCAACATGTTTATGAAAAAGCAGTTGCTTCAGGCGCATCACACGTTTATGTTGCCACCGATCATCAAGCAGTATTTGACACTGTTAGTGAGTTTACAAGTAATGTTCTAATGACGCGTGAAGATCATCAATCAGGGACAGAACGTTTAGCTGAAGTGGTTGAACAACTCCAACTTGAAAGTGATACGATTGTCGTTAACGTGCAAGGCGATGAGCCTTTATTAGCTAGTGAAAATGTCTCGCAAGTGGCTAAACTACTCGCTGATTCTGACGCGCCTATGGCAACATTGAGCACAAGTATTGATGATATCGACGATATATTTAACCCTAATTGTGTAAAAGTGGTTAGCGATGCGCACAACAATGCAGTGTATTTTTCGCGTGCAACCATTCCTTATCATCGAGATGCGATGATGAGTAATCAAACTGATAAAATCAATCTTGATGATTATGCCCGCCATATTGGTATTTATGCTTACCGAGCAGGGTTTATTACTCAATATATTGAGCTACCAGAATCTCCGTTAGAAGTCCTTGAATCTCTAGAGCAGCTTCGTGTGCTTTATCATGGTTATAAAATCAAAATAGCTAAGGCATTATGTGCTCCACAAGCAGGTGTAGACACGCCAGAGGACTTAGCCCGCGTCATTGCAGTGCTGAGTAAATAACCAATGCACGATGTAAATACAGTTCATCTTCATGCAAGTGAAGATGACTTTTTTGTATTTTATAAACCAGCAGGTGTAAGCTTTCATAGTGAAGAATGTGCTGGTTTTGTTGTACTTGCAGAGCAACTTGTAAACGAAAAACTATATCCTGTACATCGCCTTGATAAAGTCACCTCGGGTTTAATTATTTTAGCCCGTCACAAAGAAGCAGCAGCAAAGTTCACTGCGCTATTCAGCGCCCATCAAGTGCATAAATTTTATCTTGCACTCAGTGATGCAAAACCAAAGAAGAAACAAGGTTGGATAAAAGGGGATATGGAAAGAAGTCGTCGGGGCGCTTTTAAATTGCTAAAGAGCCAAACCAACCCGGCTGTTACCCGCTTTTATTCAAAAAGTATTCGCCCTGGACTACGTGCCTACCTATTAAAACCTTTTTCGGGTAAAACACATCAACTAAGAGTCGCGATGAAAAGCTTGGGTGCGCCAATTCTTGGTGATAGCACGTATGCAGGAAGTAAAGACGAGCGCACAAATTTGCATGCTTATGCATTACAATTTAGCTATAAAGGGCAGCTTAAAGAGTATCGATGCGATTACACTTTGGGTGCTCATCTCAATGAAGTTTTTAACTCAGACGAATTCAAAGAGTGGACAGCTCCTTGGACGTTGGATTGGTAAATGAAAGAAACAACACAAGACATCCGTTTTGGTGGCATTAAACGTTTATATGGTCATCAGCAATTTGATTGGTTACAACAAGCACATTTTTGTGTCATTGGTATTGGTGGTGTAGGTAGTTGGGCCGCTGAAGCGCTAGCTCGCACGGGTGTAGGACAACTAACCTTAATAGATCTTGATGATATTTGTGCAACTAATGTTAATCGTCAAATCCATGCTTTGACTGGCACCGTAGGTGAAGCAAAAGTTGAAGCGATGAAAACACGTTGTGAGCTGATAAACCCAGATATCAAAATTAATGTTATTGATGACTTTATAACGCTAGATAACATTCGTGAGCATATTCAAGGCTTTGATTATGTGATTGATTGTATTGATGCAGTGAAAGAAAAGGCCGCGTTAATTGCACATTGTAAGCGTATAAAATTACCCGTTATTACAACCGGTGGCGCAGGCGGACAAACTGATCCGAGCCAAATTAGCTTTGGTGATGTAGCTAAGACAACCCATGATCCTTTGCTTGCAAAAGTACGGTATATTTTGCGAAAACAGTACAACTTTAGTAGCAATCCAAAGCGTAAATTTAACGTAGATTGTGTTTATTCAACTGAACAGCTTGTATATCCAACCTCTGAAGGCGAGGTTTGCCAAGCAAAACAAGGCGCAGATGGTTCAATGAATATGGATTGTAACAATGGTTTTGGCTCAGCCACAATGGTAACAGGAAGCTTTGGCTTTTTTGTCGCAGCCAAAGCAATCAGAAAATATTTAGATAAAAAACAGCGTTCTTTATAACATTTAGCGGTTTTGCTCAGCCATGGTTTGAATTTTATCAACCATGGCTTTGATGCCATTGCCGCGAGAAGGGCTTAAATGGCTAATTAGACCGAGTCGTTCAAATTCATCATAGGCATTTATTTGTGCTGCTTGTTCCGGTGTTAGACCATTGTATAAGGCTAAAATTAAAGCCAATAGTCCTTTAACGATACGGGTATCTGAATCACCAGCTAAAACAAGGCTATTTTCTGTATGATCAAAGTCGATATATAGCCACACTTTACTTTCGCAGCCTTTAACTAGGGCATCATCTACTTTAAGCACTTCTGGCATAACTGGTAATTGCTTACCTAATAGCATTATCTGGCGGTATTTTTGCTGCCAACCTGCAGCTGTTTCAATGTTTTTACTAACGGCTTCAAACGTTGAATTCATAACTTATCCAAATTTAATCTAATAACTCAATACTGTTTTTAAGAGCATCAATAAACGCATCTACATCATCTTTATTGTTATATAACGCAAAGCTTGCTCTTACTGTACCAGGAATGTGCAAATGGCTCATTATAGGTTGTGTGCAATGGTGGCCACTGCGCACGGCAACGCCAAACCCATCAAGCAGAGTGGCTAAATCGAAGGGATGTTCATCGCGATAATTAAAACTAATGTTACCGATGTTATGTATTTGGTTTGAATAGATATTAATACCATCAATAGCTGATAATTGTTTTATCGCATAGTCAAAAACTGTATGCTCATGTTGACGCATTTGCTGAAAATCTAACGATGTTAAATACTTTATTGCCTCACTAAAGGCGATTACACCCGCAATATTAGGTGTTCCTGCTTCAAATTTACCCGGTGCATCCCGAAAAGTGCTTTGCGTGAGGCTCACTGTTTCGATCATTTCGCCACCGGTTTGATAAACATCGAGCGAATTTAACAGCTCGAAACGTCCATAAAGACCACCCAGACCTGTAGGCCCGAGCATTTTATGGGCAGAAAATACGTAAAAGTCACAAGAAATTTCTTGTAGATTAGGGCGTAAATGCATCGCAGCCTGCGCACCATCAATCACAGAAATAGCATTAATGGCTTTACATGCTGTAATGATAGGCGCTAAATCAGTGATATTACCTAATGTATTTGATGCATGAGTAACAGCAACTATCTTAGGCTGATACAGTTTTATAAACTCACTGCACCTTACGCTATCAATGACCAAGTCATCTTCAATAGGTAAAATAATTAGTTCTGCACCAGTACGCTGTGCTAGTTGTTGCCATGGCACTATGTTGGCGTGATGTTCAATCGCAGAGATAGCAATTTTATCGCCTGGTTTAAGCCGAGAAGCCAGACCATTTGCGATTAAATTAATCGATTCAGTCGCTCCTTTGGTCCACACTAACTCATTGGCTTTAACAGAAAAATAATCTGCAAGTAGCGTTCTGGTGTGTTCATATTGGCGGGTCGCGTTTTCACTGAGTGTATGACGGCCACGGTGCACATTGGCATTCTCATGACTATAAAAACGGGCAAGGGCATCAATAACAGCTTGTGGCTTTTGTGAGGTCGCTGCTGAGTCTAAATACACCAGAGGCTGCTCATTAACCGTTTCATTCAGTAATGGAAAGTCAGCGCGTATTTTTGCAATATCGAACATGGAAGGCCTTAAGCTACGAGGATGCGACGATTTTAATTACTTTGCACAAATAGACAAGTGCAGGGCAACAAAAAAGGCCGCATAGCGGCCTTTTTTAAACGCAAATTCGTATTAACGCTTGTCTGTTGGTACGTAATCGCGTGAAGTTTCACCAGTGTATAACTGACGAGGACGGCTGATCTTGTGACCAGGTTGAGAAAGCATCTCATCCCAGTGAGAGATCCAACCAACAGTACGTGACATTGCAAAGATTACAGTGAACATGCTTGTTGGAATACCGATAGCTTTTAAGATGATACCTGAGTAGAAGTCTACGTTAGGGTAAAGTTTCTTCTCAACGAAGTATGGGTCTTCTAGTGCAATTTGCTCAAGCTTCATTGCGATATCAAGAAGTGGATCTTGAATGTTTAGCTCAGCTAGTACTTCGTGACATGTTTGACGCATTACTGTCGCACGTGGATCGAAGTTTTTGTATACACGGTGACCGAAGCCCATAAGACGGAATGGATCTGACTTATCTTTTGCTTTAGCAACGTATTCGTCGATACGGTCTACTGAACCGATTTCTTCTAACATGTTAAGACATGCTTCGTTAGCACCACCGTGCGCAGGACCCCATAAAGATGCGATACCAGCCGCGATACACGCGTAAGGGTTTGCACCTGATGAACCAGCTAAACGTACAGTTGACGTTGAAGCGTTTTGCTCGTGGTCTGCGTGAAGCATGAAGATTTTATCCATTGCTTTAGCAAGAACAGGGCTAACTTTATATTCTTCAGCAGGTACTGAGAACATCATGTGTAAGAAGTTTTCAGCAAAGCTTAAGTCGTTACGCGGGTGTACAAACGGTTGACCTACGTTGTATTTGTAAGCCATAGCAGCGATTGTTGGTAACTTAGCAATTAGTTTGATTGCACTAGTTTTACGTTGTGTTGCATCAGTGATGTCTAAATCTTCGTGATAGAAAGAAGATAAAGCACCTACAACACCACATAGCATCGCCATAGGGTGAGCATCAAAACGGAAACCTTGGAAGAAGTTTGCGATTTTAGTATCAAGCATAGTGCTATGCGTGATTTCTTTTGCAAACTCATCGTATTGTTCTTTAGTTGGTAATTCGCCGTTTAACAGTAAGTAGCAAACTTCGATGTAGTTAGACTCATCAGCTAGTTGCTCAATTGGGTAACCACGGTGTAGTAATACACCTTTACCGCCGTCGATATAAGTGATTGAAGATTCACAAGAACCGGTCGACATGAAACCTGGGTCGTAAGTGAAGTAGCCATGAGAACCTAACGTACGTACGTCGATTACGTCTTGGCCAGCAGTGCCTTGGTAAATTGGAAGTTCGATTGGATCAAGACCATCAATATGGACCGTGGCTTTATTATCCGCCATCTATTTATCTCCTATTAAGATAACAACTCTGATTGTTATGTTCTGAATCTGTTTAAGCACATTCTTTTCATTTTAACGTGAAAGAGGGGTGTAAAGTCAATTTTTATAAACATTATGCATAAATGGATAATAAATATTCTGCCAGGATTAAATATTATACCATTGGCTAATTCGCAAACGACTCTTACTAAACAAGAATTGTAAAAAGACCTTTGGCTATATATACTATCCAAGGTTTTATACCGTATTGTCTGTAGGTAAACTTTATTTTTACATTTAAGTTTTGCATAAGTGTGAACTTTTTGTGTATCAACACGGTTTACTTAGATAGTTCCATCGAAATTCATTTTGATGGGTTTAGAAAAACAAGTAGATGAGCTCCTAAGTGGGCAAGATGGGCAAGTAACTGTGAAAAAGCAAAGACCTGTAAATCTAGATCTAACAACTATATCTATGCCGGCAACGGCTAAAGCATCAATTCTTCACCGCGTCACCGGTGTGGCACTATTTTTTGCTTTAACGTTTGTCATTTGGGCTTGGTCTGAGTCTCTTTCTTCTCCAGAAGGTTTTGAATTCGTCAAGGGTCTGTTCAGCGGATTCATTGCCAAATTCATAGCGTGGGGTACCATTTCTGTGTTGGCATATCACCTAATCGGTGGTGTTCGTCACATCATTATGGATATGGGTCACTGGGAAGAACTTGAATCAGGTAACTTCAGCGCTAAAGTTGCGATGGCTTTAGGTGTTGTAGCTGCAATTCTAGCAGGAGTGTGGATATGGTTTTAAATCAAGCAACTCTTAAACGTGATGGTGTACAAGATTTTGTATCACTTCGTACAACAGCATTAATAATCAGCGCTTATGCGATTTTTATTATCGGCTATTTTTTATGTACACCAGAAGTCACTTTTGAAGCCTGGCAAGGCCTATTCTCTAATCTAGCAATGAAAGGGTTTACACTAATTGCCCTTGTTTGCATTATGGTTCACACCCGTATCGGTCTTTGGCAAGTTCTAACTGACTATGTCAAAAATGCGAAATTACGTGCTGTTTTAGGCTTTGTATTAAACCTTATGGCCGTTGCTTACGTAGCAATAGGTCTAATCGTTTTATGGGGTGTTTAAGTGAATTATTCTGTTCGTGAATTTGACGCAGTAGTAATTGGTGCAGGCGGCGCGGGTATGCGCGCAGCACTTGCTATTACTGAATCAGGCAAAACCTGTGCACTTATCTCTAAAGTTTTCCCTACACGTTCTCACACTGTGTCAGCACAAGGCGGCATTACTGTTGCGTTAGGTAACTCGCATGAAGATAACTGGGAATGGCACATGTACGATACTGTTAAAGGTTCTGATTTTATCGGTGACCAAGACGCTATCGAATATATGTGTAAAACAGGCCCAGAAGCTATTACTGAATTAGAAAACATGGGCTTACCATTTTCTCGTTTTGAAAATGGCCGTGTTTATCAACGTCCTTTCGGCGGTCAGTCGAAAAACTTTGGTGGTGAACAAGCAGCACGTACTGCAGCAGCTGCTGACCGTACTGGTCACGCACTGTTACACTGTCTTTACCAGCAAAACGTTAAAAACAAAACAAACGTATTTTCAGAGTGGTATGCACTAGATTTAGTTAAAAACAGCGATGGTCATGTTGTTGGTTGTACAGCAATCGACATTGAATCAGGCCAAGTTGTTTACTTCAAATCAAAAGCCGTTGTTTTAGCAACAGGTGGTGCAGGTCGTATCTACGCATCAACAACTAACGCACACATCAATACAGGTGACGGCGTTGGTATGGCAACCCGTGCTGGTGTTGCATTGCAAGATATGGAAATGTGGCAATTCCACCCAACAGGTATCGCAGGCGCTGGTGTACTAGTAACTGAAGGTTGTCGTGGTGAAGGTGGTTACCTTCTAAACAAAGACGGCGAACGCTTCATGGAACGTTACGCGCCAAATGCTAAAGACTTAGCATCTCGTGACGTTGTTGCTCGTTCAATGATGACTGAGATCCGTGAAGGTCGTGGTTGCGATGGTCCTTACGGTCCACATATCAAGCTTAAACTTGACCACTTAGGTGAAGAGACGCTTAATTTACGTCTTCCTGGTGTATGTGACCTTGCGAAAACATTCGCACACGTTGACCCAGCTAAAGAACCAATTCCAGTAATTCCAACATGTCACTACATGATGGGTGGTGTACCAACTAACGTAAATGGTCAAGCATTACAAATCGATGCAAATGGTCAAGAGAAAGTAGTTGAAGGTTTATTCGCTGTGGGTGAAATTGCCTGTGTATCTGTACACGGTGCTAACCGCCTAGGTGGTAACTCACTTCTTGACTTAGTTGTGTTCGGCCGTGCAGCTGGTAACTTCTTAGGTAAATACCTAAATGGTGTTGAAGCAGGTAAAGATGCGTCTGAATCAGACCTTGAAGCATCTCTTGCGCGCTTCAACCGTTGGGAAAGCTCTAAAGCTGGCCAAGGTGAAGACCCAGTTCAAATTAAGAAAGACCTACAAATGTGTATGCAGCTTAACTTCTCGGTATTCCGTGAAGGTGATGCAATGGCTACAGGTCTTAAAGAACTTAAAGAAATTCGTGAACGTCTGCAGTACGCTCGTCTAGACGACAAGTCAACAGAGTTCAACACTGCGCGTATCGAATGTCTAGAGTTAGACAACTTAATGGAAACAGCTTACTCAACTGCAGTAGCTGCAAACTTCCGTACAGAAAGCCGTGGTGCACATTCTCGTTTTGACTTCCCAGATCGTGATGACGATAACTGGTTATGTCACTCTATCTTTAACCCAGTTACAGATGAAATGACAAAACGTGAAGTAAACTACGCGCCGAAACTGCGTGAAGCTTTCCCACCTAAAGCACGTACATACTAGGAGCGAGACGATGGCACAAGTACAATTTTCCGTTTATCGTTACAATCCAGATGTTGATAATGCACCACGTATGCAGGACTTCACGCTAGAAACGCAAGAAGGCCAAGATATGATGGTATTGGATGCTCTAATGCAATTAAAAGAGCAAGATCCAACATTATCATTCCGTCGTTCATGCCGTGAAGGTGTGTGTGGTTCTGACGGTATCAACATGAATGGTAAAAACGGTTTAGCATGTATTACTCCTTTATCAACGCTACTTAAAGGTGGCAAAGGTAAAATCGTAATTCGTCCATTACCTGGTTTACCTGTGGTACGTGACCTTGTTATTGACATGAGTCAGTTCTACACTCAATACGAAAAAGTTAAGCCTTATCTAATTAATGACACGCCAGCGGCGGGTGAGCGTCTTCAATCTATCGAAGAACGTGATAAGTTAGATGGCTTATATGAGTGTATTTTATGTGCATGTTGTTCTACATCGTGTCCTTCGTTCTGGTGGAATCCAGACAAGTTCATCGGTCCTGCGGGTCTTCTTCATGCGTATCGTTTCTTGGCTGATAGCCGCGATACAGCGACTGAAGAGCGTCTTGCAGATCTTGACGATGCGTTCAGCGTGTTCCGTTGTCACAGTATTATGAACTGTGTTAGCGTGTGTCCTAAAGGTCTTAATCCGACTAAAGCAATTGGACAAATCAAATCAATGCTTTTAAACCGCGCTGTTTAAAGCTTGAATATGTAAGGTGGTTAAGTGATTAACCACCTTGTTTTTACAACAATTAATTTCTGCGCTAAAGAAAAGGGCTTATAAATGCACGAAGGTGTGATGAAGGCATGGCTAGAATCTTCTCACTTAAACGGCGGAAACGTTGCTTACGTAGAAGAGCTTTATGAAGCGTACTTAGATGATGCGACTTCTGTGCCAGAAGAATGGCGAGAAGTGTTCGAACAATTACCAAAAGTAGATGGTGTGGATGTTGACGTAAAACATTCAGAGGTTCGTTCACAATTTGCGGAGCTTGCTAAAAACAAGCATAGAGAAGTAGTGGTAGCAGAGGGTGGCTCTGGCGATCCTAAACAGGTCAAAGTGCTACAACTTATTAATGCTTTCCGTTTCCGTGGTCACCAAAATGCTAACCTAGATCCATTAGGTATCTGGGAACGCGAACGAGTTCGAGATCTTGAACTTGAATACCACGATTTATCTGAAGCTGATTTTGACCGTGAATTCAATGTGGGTTCGTTTGCCGTAGGTCGCGACACCATGCCTTTAGGTGAGCTATACCAAGCACTTAAGACCACGTATTGTGGGTCAGTTGGTGCAGAGTATATGCACATCACTTCAACTGAAGAAAAACGTTGGTTACAACAGCGTTTAGAATCAGTGCAATCACGTCCAACGTTCTCTAAAGAAGAAAAGCTACGTATCCTTAAAGGATTAACAGCTGCAGATGGCCTTGAAAAATATTTAGGGGCTAAGTTCCCTGGTGCAAAACGTTTCTCACTTGAAGGTGGTGATGCGTTGGTACCAATGCTTAAAGAACTAATTCATCGTGCAGGTGAAAGCGGACAAAAAGAAGCTGTTATTGGTATGGCTCACCGCGGTCGCTTGAACGTGCTAGTGAACGTTTTAGGTAAAAACCCATCAGAATTATTCGATGAGTTCGCTGGTAAACACAAAGATACTTTAAGCTCAGGTGATGTTAAATATCACATGGGTTATTCATCTGACTTCGCTACAAAGGGTGGCAATGTGCATATGGCACTTGCGTTTAACCCATCTCACCTTGAAATCGTTAACCCAGTAGTTATGGGTTCGGTACGCGCTCGTTTAGACCGTTTAGGTGATAAGTCAGGTATTAAAGCATTACCAATTACTATTCACGGTGACTCTGCAATCGCAGGTCAAGGTGTTGTTCAAGAAACATTTAACTTATCGCAAACTAATGCATTTAGTTGTGGTGGTAGTATCCGTATCGTGGTAAACAACCAAGTTGGTTTTACAACGTCAAAACAAGCGGATGTTCGTTCTACACCATACTGTACTGACATTGCGAAAATGGTTCAGGCACCTATTTTCCACGTTAATTCTGACGATCCAGAAGCGGTTGCATTTGTTACTCAAATCGCACTTGATTTCAGAAATCAATTCAAGCGTGACGTTGTAATTGATTTAGTATGTTATCGCCGTCATGGTCATAACGAAGCGGATGAGCCGAATGCGACTCAACCACTTATGTACCAGAAAATCAAAAAACACCCAGTTCCACGCCTAATTTATGCTGACCAACTTGTGTCTGAAGGTTCATTTACAGAAGATGAAGTCAAAGCACTTGCTGATGAGTACCGTAACGGTCTTGATGGCGGTAACTGTGTTGTTGAAGAAATTCAACCAGAAACATCTCACTCTTCAGATTGGGCTAAATTCGTTGGTCACGATTGGGATGTTGAGTACGATGCAAAACTTTCTGTTGAAAAACTAAAAGAACTTGGTGAAAAAGTATCAAGCTACCCAGAGAGCCACAAAGCTCAGTCGCGTGTTAAGAAAATTTACGACGACCGTAAGCTAATGGCATCAGGTGAAAAACCGCTTGATTGGGGTATGGCTGAAACGCTAGCTTATGCTTCACTTGTAGATGCGGGCACAGATATCCGTTTAACAGGTCAAGACTCAGGCCGTGGTACTTTCTTCCACCGTCATGCTGTTATCCATAACCAAAAAGATGCATCAACCTACTTGCCGCTGCAAAACATCAGCGAAAAACAAGGTTCATTTGAAGTATACGACTCAGTACTTTCTGAAGAAGCGGTACTTGCATTTGAATATGGTTACGCAACAGCTGAACCAACTTCACTTGTAATGTGGGAAGCACAATTTGGTGACTTCGCTAACGGTGCACAAGTTGTATTTGACCAATTCTTAAGTTCTGGTGAACAAAAGTGGGGCCGTTTATGTGGTCTTACATGTTTACTTCCACATGGTTATGAAGGTCAAGGCCCAGAGCATAGCTCGGCACGTCTTGAGCGTTTCTTACAATTGTGTGCTGATCACAATATGCAAGTGTGTGTGCCTTCAACACCAGCGCAAGTTTATGCAATGCTTCGTCGTCAATCTGTACGTCCTTTACGTCGTCCATTGATTGTTATGACACCTAAGTCACTACTTCGTCATCCGCTGGCAACTTCAACACTTGAAGAATTATCTGAAGGTGTGTTCCACAATATGATCGATGAAATCGATGATATTGCAGCAGATAAAGTAGAACGCGTTGTATTCTGTAGTGGTAAAGTTTATTACGAGTTACTACAAGAGCGTCGTAAACAAGAATTAAATAACATTGCTATTGTTCGTGTAGAACAATTATATCCATTCCCACACGCTGAGATGGATACAATCATGCAACGTTACCAACACGTTAAAGATTTTGTTTGGTGTCAAGAAGAGCCGCAAAACCAAGGTGCATGGTATTGTTCTCAACATCATTTTGTTGATGCAATTCCTGAAGGTGCTAAATTAACTTACGCAGGTCGTAAAGCATCAGCATCACCAGCGTGTGGTTACATGTCAGTGCATAATAAAGAACAACAAGCGCTCGTTGCAGACGCGCTTACTATTGAAAAGAAAGGATAAGCAATGAGCACAGAAATTAAAGTTCCTGTACTTCCTGAGTCGGTTGCTGATGCTACTGTTGCAACATGGCACGTAAGTGTTGGCGACAAAGTAAGCCGCGACCAAAACTTGGTTGATATCGAAACAGATAAAGTTGTTTTAGAAGTTGTTGCACCAAACGATGGTGTAATCACTGAAATTTCACAAGAAGAAGGTGCAACGGTACTTGGCGAGCAAGTAATTGCATTACTTGGTGATGCAGATGCTGCACCAGCAAGTGACGACTCTGCCAAAGAATCTGCACCAGCAAAATCAGAAGACGCGCCAGAGGCGCAATCAGCACCAGCATCAGAAGGTAAAGAAGTGGACATTAAAGTACCTGTACTTCCAGAATCAGTCGCAGACGCGACAATTGCTACTTGGCATGTTCAACCAGGTGAAGCGGTAACTCGCGATCAAAACCTAGTTGATATCGAAACTGATAAAGTTGTTCTTGAAGTGGTTGCTCAAGAAGACGGTATCATGGGTGAGCACATTCACGCTGAAGGCGAAACAGTACTTGGTGAGCAAGTAATTGGTACAGTTAAAGCGGGCGCAGCACCAGCTAAAGCACCTGCAGCAAAAGCTGAAGAGGCTACTGCAAGCGAATCAAATGATAGCTCTGATGTGTTAACACCATCAGTTCGTCGTTTAATCGCTGAGAAAGGTCTTGATGCATCTAAAATCAAAGGCACAGGCAAAAACGGTCGTGTGACTAAAGAAGATGTTGATACATTCTTAAAAGCACCTGCAGCAGCACCAAAAGCTGAAGCAGCGCCAGCAGCACCTATGGGTGACCGTACACAAAAACGTGTTCCTATGACACGTTTACGTAAAACTATCGCTAATCGTCTTCTTGAAGCGAAAAACTCAACTGCAATGTTAACTACATTCAACGAAGTTAACATGAAGCCAATCATGGATCTTCGTAAGCAGTATCAAGAAGTGTTCGAAAAGCGTCATGGTATCCGTTTAGGTTTCATGTC